>JBAHZX010000009.1:0-17992 GCA_037132815.1 Shewanella sp. | reverse complement strand
AAGTCCACGATATTATCTATGCAGAAAAACTAGTAAATAAGTCACCTAAATCATCATATGTTATTGCAGATAAAGGTTATGACAGTGAAAAATTTAGAGAGCATGTGAAAAAGAAAGGTGCGATTTCCGTCATTCCTCGCAGAAAAAACAGCAAGAAAGGGAATTAAGGACATTGATTGGTGCTTATATAAGTATCGACATCTTGTTGAAAACGCCTTTGGTTGAATCAAGAATTTTCGAGCAATAGCAACGAGATACGACAAATTATAGCGAAATTGTGAGAGTATGGTAGCGCTTGCATTCACTATTATGTGGCTTCCAATGCACTGTGATTAATTATTGAACACGAAAGATCAACAGCCCCTAGTATTGCCTGTTCAATAAACTCTTTTCTTCGCTTTTTATCCATGCAAGGCCACTGTCAATTCAATGAAGGTCTTTGTGTGCCACGGCCTAAACTGCTGCATTGCCTTCCTGATAAAAAGTCCATGTCAAATAATGAATTGTACGCGTTGCTAAACAGCATTGACCGCGGTTATCCGGTTGGCAAGCGAGATTATGCCATAACACGATGTCTGACTTGGGCATACGAACAAGTGAAGTCGTTAATCTGACGGTGGATGATATTGATTGGCGCAACAATGTGCTCACGGTGAATTCAAGTAAGCTGCGACGACAGCATAAATTGCCAATACCCGGCACGTTAATGGAAGCGCTGATTGATTATGTTAAAAATGGTAGGCCTGTTACTAAAACAAGGCAGATATTTGTCTATCATCGAGCGCCACAGGGTAAACCAGTCAAAACCACAACGGTTCGCGCTGTCGTACGCAGAGCATTTGCAAGAGCTGGTTTTAATTCGACACAGAGCCAAGTGCATCGCCTTAGACATGCGATGGCAACTCGGCTACTAATAAACAAGGTGCCATTGAAAACCATCACGGACGTTTTAGGTCATCAGTCAATTAATACTACCATAAGGTACACATACGTCGACCAAGCGGCACTTCTAATGATCGCGCTGCCGTGGCCGGTAAGGGGCAATCATGAATTGGGTCTTTTGGGTTGACGCTTATCTGGCCCAGCAGAGGCAGCTTGGGTACCTATTAGTAAGCGAAGGATGTTATTTACTTGGCTTTGCTCGGTTTGCTGAGCAACAGCAATGCGAATTAGGATTAACTATCGAGTTGGCGTTACGTTGGGCAAACCTAGCCCCATCAGGATCGAACATAGCAATTGCTCGTCGCTTTAGTGCCCTGCGACCATTCTCTCGTTACTTAAGCTCTTATGGTCATAGCAGCGTTATTTTACCTTCGCACTTTATTGGTCCCACACATCGGCGTTTACCTCCATTTATTTTCACGGACTCAGATATCGCACGGTTGATGAATGCTGCCGTTAAGCTGGTCCCGACAGATGGACTGCGTCCAAACACGATTAAAACATTGATTGGTTTATTGGTCTCTTCAGGCTTGAGGCCAGGTGAAGCTGTGCGACTACAATGCAAGACGTTAACTTGAATGATGGGACGCTGACAATTCAAAACAGTAAAGGATGGAAACAACGAATAGTACCGATATCCCCCAGTACTACCACCGAACTAAAAGCCTATGATATGCAGCGCTGTCAGCTAAATCCATTAAGTCAAACAGGAGCATTCTTCGAGTTTGATGCTGGAGTAATAGAATAAGTGCAACAGATGAAGGTTGATAAGTGAGAGAGCTGAAGGCAGAATTTTAGTTCTCACACAAAAATTTAGAGTCTGTCATGAACAAACAATACCAACAGCTCACTCAGCAGCCACGATACCAGATTTACGCTTATCGTAAAGCAGGTATGTCGCTTCGTCAGATAGCCAATGAACTGAATGTACATTTTAGCACCATTAGTCGCGAGCTGAGCCGAAATGCAGTCAACTCGGAGTACGATCCAGAGGTGGCACATGAGTTAAGCATAGCTCGCAAACAAACCTCGATAAAAGCTAATAGACGCAGTACCAGTACCGACAAAATCATTCGTAAGTGCCTGCAACTGAACGGGTCTCCGTTAGCAATAAGCCTGCGCATTGAAGTCGAGTTAGAGGCCGATGATATGCTCAGCCATACGACGATTTATCGGCGTATTGAAGATGATAGACGCCAGGGAGGCGCGCTATACCGACAGCTACCACGGTATGGAAAAACGCGGTGGAAAGGCGGCAAAAGGCATCGAAATGCGGGGGCTAAGCTGATCCCAGACCGCGTAGATATCAGTGAGCGACCGGAAATAGTCGAAAGCAGAGAGCGGTTAGGCGACTGGGAAGGTGATACAGTTCATGGTCAAAACGCTAATTTGGTGACACTGGTAGATCGTAAAAGTCGTTTTACTTTGGTCCAGCGAGTTTTCAGTAAAACTAAAGAAGAAGTCGCTAACGCGATGATTGAACTGCTAGGTCAAGTACACACGGTGTTGACGGTTACCTTGGACAATGGCGGTGAATTTGCCGATCACGTTCGGGTGAGTAACGAAACCGGAGCGTCGATGTATTTTGCCAAGCCTTACGCGAGTTGGCAGCGGGGTACAAATGAGAATACCAATGGTCGGATCCGGAGGTTTTGGCCGAAGAAATTCGATATGGCAACGCTGATGGAACAGGAGATTGAGGATAGAATATTGCTACTGAATTTAACACCAAGAAAAGTATTGGGAGGGCTAACTCCCTTCGAAGCCTTTACCGGCAAGCGTGTTGCACTTATTACTTGATACCAGCACTAATCTATAGTTTGCCTCAGCTCAGCTTGTTCAGGGTAACAACTATAAATTCAGTTCAATCAACATGATTTTTAGGGAGTAACATCCCCGAGATATCCATTTTTACTCTAAAGAAAATGGCCAGGGCCGATCACGACCAGATAAATTTAACAATATATCGACCTACACATTTATTAATGTGCTAAACGAGTTAATTTATTAACTCAAGAAAATCATGAATAGTCTTCACTGGATGAATCTTAGCCCCTAATCCTTCCATCGACTTGTGATAGTTACGGTGTGGAATATAGATTTCGGTAAAACCATGCTGCACCGCTTCTTTCACTCTGGGTACACCGCTATCGATGGGACGCACATCACCATTTAAACTGAGCTCACCCATAATACAAGTGGTTCTAGGGACTACAAAATCATTCAAACTGCTCAATAATGCAGTGACCAGTGCCAAGTCGATACAAGTTTCTGACTCATCAATTTTCAAGCCACCGACTAAATTGAAATAGGTATCATGAAAAATTTTAGTTCGGGTGTGCTTACGCAGTATACCTGTCAGCATTTTAATACGGTTCATATTGAGGCCGACGCAAACTCGCTGTGGAAACTCTCCTTCAGTTTCCGTGGTTAAACACTGGATCTCAAGTAACAAATTACGATTACCCTTACGAATACAGGTGATCGCGGCCCCTGGAGATTCTGTCGTCGAACCGGAAAGAAAGATTTCACTGGGATTGTCCACACTCAACATGCCCCGTTCTGTCATTTTGAAAATACCAACGGTATCCACATCACCGAAGCGGTTCTTATTAGCTCTCAAGGTACGAATTTGGCCATCGTTACACTCAAGATGTGTAAGGCAGTCCACAATATGGACCAATGTCTGCGGCCCCGCGGTTTCATTATTTTTATTCACATGGGCCACCAAGAACATGGTGACGTTATTTTGCTTACAATATTGAGTCAGTGCCTGAGCACAGCTCTTTACTTGAGAGGGTGAACCTGGGCTGCCATTGGCTAAATCTGTGACGACGGCTTGAATTGAGTCGATGACGGCAAATTTAATTTGCTTGGTATCGAGTTCAGCAATAATTGCCTCGACACTCGTTTCTGCCATCAAGTACAAATTGCTTTCATTGCAATTTAGCTTGAGGCGATTAACACGATTTTTAAACTGTGACAATGACTCCTCAGCGGTACAGTATAGTGATGGCATCAACTGGGACATGCGGGATATGAGATCTGATAACAGGGTTGTCTTACCCGATCCTGGATCACCTGAAATAATATTCACTGAGCCTGTGGTTAGGCCACCACACAAGACCCGATCGAGCTCTCCTATGCCAGTGAGCATTTTCTCTGCTTCGGCTTCTTTAATCTCGCTGAGTTTCTTAGAGCCGTCACCAACCACACCCGCATAACCAGATACGGAGGTACCCGACAACTTGCTAGCCCCTAAGCGCACCTCTGTGATGGTATTCCACTCATTACAGGCACTACACTGCCCTTGCCAGCGAGGAAAATCCTGCCCACACTCATTACATACAAATGCTGTTTTATTTTTAGCCATAGCCCTATTACAGTAAATTAAAAATTGAGTTAACTTAACAATATCTGTCAAATGCTACAAACTAACTTAGCAGCAACAAGAAGGGAAGAACCTTAAGGTTAAGTTTGCGTATAGCGACATCGGCCACCTTCTCGAGTTTGGGCTTTGCATGATAAGCAATACCATAATCGGCAGTCTCGATCATCGGGATATCATTGGCACCATCGCCAATGGCGAGTGTTTGGCCCTCGGCAATTTGCCACTGTTTGGCACAGCGAAGCACAGTATCAGCCTTAAATTTCGCATCGACAACCTGGCCAGTCACGGTTCCAGAAAGTTGACCTTGCTCGATAACCAATTCATTGGCATAGGCAGCATCTAAACCCAGAAGCTGTTTCAGGTGTCCAACGAAAGGGGTAAAACCACCTGAGGCCACCACGAGTTTCCAGCCATAAGATTGTAACTCTTTGACTGACTCTACCAGCCCTGGCATCAAAGGCAGTCGATTGCACAAGTCTTGGATAATCTTCTCATCGGCACCTTCAAGCTGTGCGACACGAGCCCGCAAGCTCTCTTCGAAATCAAGCTCACCTTGCATGGCACGCTCTGTCACTTCGGCCACAGCTTCGCCAACTCCGGCCATCACCGCAAGCTCATCGATACACTCAATCTCAATGGCAGTAGAGTCCATATCCATCACTAATAAACCTGGCAGATTTAACTTGGCTTGATTATCTGCAATGATGAAAGTTTCAATTCTTCGGATAGATGATATTAACTGCATCTGAGTCAAATTAAGTGGCTCAGGTGAACAGATTTCGATGCAGAATAATCCAGTGGTGCGCTCGATCATCGCTAAACTTAGATCTTGCTGCAGCTGACCTATGACCGCGGCGAGTGCAACTTCTTCAGAATGACTCTCAAAGACACAACGGATCTTAGTACCACAAACTGGAGCATTAGCCTCAATATGTTTAACCAAAGTCTGACTCTGATATTGAAAATGGTTATTTTCCCCACTCGACAACCAAGAAAATAGCAAGGTATGATTCAGGTTTTCCATTTGTAATGCTTCTCCAACTATCGGGCAAGACCATAATCAATTATGATTAGCCAAACCCTTCATAAATTACAGGTGTATAGGTGTTTTTTCTTAAAGGTCTGAAAAAGAGCCATAGAATTAGCCGACTAGTACAGATAGTAGTAGCCATTACCTTAGCCGTGGGCCTTATACAGTTATGGAAAACAAGCCTACTACAAGGTCAGCAGCTTCTAAAGTCCCAAACACAAATGATGGCCCGATTACTGGTTCAACAAACCGCTTATGGCGCAGCTCCTGCGTTGAAACTGCAAAATGACGAACAGCTACAATGGCTCGCCAGCACACTGGTTTTAGATCCAAAGGTGATGTCAGTCAATATTTTCAGTGAAGATGGGCAGAGGCTGTCCTTTGCCCAGAGTGTCACTGATGAAGAATTGGATCCAGGTTCTATTGAGTTAAACCAACTGCTAGAGCGTTACCCACCCTATGTCGAAGCGGTTACCCAAGATGATAATAACTTGGGCTTTATCGAGGTAAGACTAGAACCCAAACTTTTCTTCAATGAAATTAAAGAAGCCCATCAGCTCCATATGGAACAGCAGCAGATGATGCTCATTATAGCAGGGGTAATTGGCATGCTATTATCGCGGTCACTGTCATTTAAACGTGCCGATTTCGATAGACGTAAAACTCGAACCAAATTAAGAAAGAAGCCGAAAATGTTAAAAAAAAATAAAACCCCTAAAACATAAAAAGGCTCTAATGAGCCCCTTTGGGTGGACAACTAAAAGTGAAATTATAGAGTAATGGCTGCTTCTAGTGTCATTACGATCATTTCGTTGAAAGTTGTCTGACGCTCATCGGCAGAGGTCTTCTCACCTGTACGGATATGATCAGACACAGTACAAACACAAAGTGCTTTTGCACCAAATTCTTTAGCTACGCCATAAAGACCAGCAGCTTCCATTTCGACACCTAGGACACCCATCTTCTCCATAACATCAAACATCTCTGGATCAGGCGTGTAGAAAAGGTCGGCAGAGAATAAGTTACCTACGCGATACTTAGTCCCTTTTGCATCAGCGGCTTTCACTACGGCACTGAGTAGACCATAATCGGCGATTGCTGCAAAATCTTGACCTTTAAAGCGTAAACGGTTGACCTGTGAATCAGTACAAGCACCCATAGCTATCAATACATCACGAACTTTAACGTCAGTACTTACTGCGCCACAAGTTCCCACTCGAATAAGGTTCTTAACACCGTAATCTCTGATAAGTTCAGTTGCATAAATAGAAGCTGAGGGGATCCCCATTCCAGAACCCATCACCGAAACACGAACCCCTTTATAAGTACCTGTATAGCCAAACATGTTACGCACATCCGTTACTCGCTCAGCATTTTCTAGAAATGTCTCGGCAATGTACTTAGCACGAAGTGGATCACCTGGAAATAGCACTGTGTCCGCGAACGCACCATCTACAGCATTAATATGTGGTGTAGCCATCTATATAACCCCTTATAAATTATCACTTAAACTAATTTTTTAGTTAGCATTAAGTCTTATTTATGACGACCATCTAAATCGTCACACTAAAAAGCAGTACTCATCTAATTATTATCAGCTTAGTACTAAAATGTATTACTTAACGAAAGCTTGCTCTTTTTATAAAATCCTCTCACGCCGTCTATTTACAGATCTTCGGCGCGTATATAACGATAAATTTCGGCCGTTTTCTCAGGGCGAGAGTCGGCGACCTTAATAGCATTGGTTACTGCAGCAGAGGCTTTTTCAAATGCAGACTCACTCTGAGCATGGATCATGGCGATAGGCTTATTTTTGGTGATCTCATCACCTAATGCACACACCTGTGTTAAACCCACACTGTAATCCAAAGCATCCCCAAGATTACGGCGTCCACCACCTAAGGTCACCACAGCCAGACCCAGTTTTCGAGTATCCATGGTTGAGGCGTAACCTGTTCGCTCGGCATAAACTGGACGCACAATTTTAGACTCAGGCAGATAAAGAGCTGAATTTTCAATAAAATCACTTGGACCACCTAGACCCGAAATCATTCGCCCAAAAACTTCAGCCGCCTTACCATTATCTAGCACTTGATTGAGCTTTTGTCTCGCTTGGGCTTCATTCTCAGCTAAGCCACCAAGTTGCAGCATTTCGGCACATAGTCCCATGGTGACCTTATATAAACGTGGATTACGATATTTCCCAGTAAGGAAATCAATTGCCTCTTTCACTTCCAAGGCATTACCCGCAGATGAAGCCAGTATCTGATTCATGTCTGTAAGCAGTGCAGTTGTCTTAGTCCCAGCACCGTTTGCCACGGCAGCTATGCTACGTGCAAGCTCTTCAGAGGCCTTATAGGTTGGCATAAATGCACCACTGCCTACTTTAACATCCATAGCCAGAGCATCGAGTCCTGCGGCTAATTTTTTGGAGAGAATTGAGGCGGTAATGAGAGAGATGGATTCGACGGTAGCAGTATTATCACGAATAGAGTAAAAACGTTTATCAGCAGGAACCAGATCGCCAGTTTGGCCTATGATGGCTACACCCACCTGTTTAACCACTTTTTTGAACAGGGCGCTATTAGGCTCGGTTTGATAACCTGGGATAGCATCAAATTTATCTAAAGTTCCGCCAGTATGACCTAGCCCACGACCCGATATCATAGGTACATAGCCACCACAAGCGGCAGCCATTGGGCCAAGCATTAAGCTAATAACGTCACCGACGCCACCTGTGCTGTGCTTATCTATAATAGGACCGTTAAGGTCCAGACTCTGCCAGTTGAGTACTGTGCCAGAATCACGCATGCATGTAGTCAGAGCAATACGCTCATCCATATTCATGTCATTGAAGTAGACTGCCATACCAAAAGCCGCAATTTGACCTTCTGATATGGTATTATTTGTGATCCCTTTAACGAAGAACTGGATCTCTTCTTTAGATAAAACTTCTGCATTGCGCTTTTTACGAATGATCTCTTGTGCGAGAAACATAATACAGCCTCTAAGTCTGTCACTCAATTTAGTTCTATACCCGTTCCATCTCAAATAGGTGATTTCAATGGGAATTAAAAGTGGTTTAACGCACAGGCTTATTGCTCCAATCTGAACCTAAGCACCTACATCCATGTCGGTAAGGCTTTGACCGCAGTGCAATTAGCCTATTCCTTATAACAACCAACGCAGTATAAATCACTTTAAAACCCACCCTATGGGAATGCCTGAGCATCTTCAATCCGAGTTAGATCACACTTAACTAAAAAAGTTAGCCTTATTGTTCACATTAAAATAATAAAGCTTTTATGATTCAGCGCTTGTGACCTAGCAGCCCTGATTACCGTTAGCGGCTTCACCAAGTTCTAAAGTGTGTAGCAGGTTAACTAATAGGCTAGAGGCACCAAAACGGAATGTACTTGAAGTTGCCCAATTATCGCCGAGAAGACGGGCTGCAATATCTAGAAAATCTTGCGCAGCTGCGGCATCACGAACACCACCTGCGGGTTTGAAACCCACTTTAGTATTCTTTTCGCTGATCACTGTCATCATGATCTCAGCGGCTTCAAGTGTGGCATTAACCGCGACTTTACCGGTTGAAGTTTTGATGTAATCAGCACCCGCATCGATACAAAGTTCTGCAGCTTTACGGATAAGCGCCGGCTCCTCAAGCACCCCCGATTCAATGATAACTTTTAACAGAACATCTTCACCACAGGCTTCTTTACAGGCTTTGACTAGCTCGAAACCAACAGTCTCATTGCCAGCCATCAGGGCGCGATATGGGAAAACCACATCGACTTCATCGGCACCGTAAGCAACGGCTGCCCGAGTCTCTAATACTGCGATAGCGATATCATCGTCGCCATGAGGAAAGTTTGTTACCGTCGCTATACGTACGCTTTCAGCACCCATTTCGTTCAGTGTCTTACGGGCAATAGGGATGAAACGAGGGTAGATACAGATAGCGGCTGTGTTACCTGCCGGAGTTTGTGCCTTATGACAAAGCTCGATCACTTTTTGATCAGTATCGTCATCATTAAGACTAGTTAAATCCATTAATTCAATGGCTTTTTGTGCAGCTTGTTTTAAATCGCTCATGATCGTTCTCCGAAACAAGATTCAATGGGTAAAAGTTCAAATAAGAACAAGGCTCAATTGTGAGGAAAACCCACAGGGTTTACCTAGGACAGCAACCAAGCAAGTCAATATGCGCAGCTTAACAACTACAATGCTAAGAATAGACCCGCAAGTGTCGCACTCATTAGGTTCGCAAGCGATGCTGCAATAACCGCACGAACACCTAGCTTAGCTAAGTCATGACGACGGCTTGGAGCCATAGTGCCTAGACCACCAAGAAGAATTGCAATTGAAGATAAGTTAGCAAAACCACACAATGCGAATGAGATGATAGCTTTGGTTCGATCAGTCATAGCAAGACCCGTTTCAGCAACAACCATACCGCCATCAGCAATATCTTTAAGATAAGGAGCGAAGTTTAGGTAAGCGACGAACTCGTTTACGATGACCTTCTGACCGATGAATGAACCTGCAACCAGAGCTTCACTCCAAGGAACACCAATGAGGAATGCAAGGGGCATGAAGATATAACCTAGGATGAGTTCCAAAGTTAAGTTTTCGACACCGACAAGACCACCTAAACCATCAATCATGCCGTTAAGCATGGCGATAAGGCCGACGAAAGCAAGCAACATGGCACCAACGTTAAGCGCTAAGTGCATGCCAGATGCAGCACCAGAAGCCGCAGCATCGATAACATTAGCCGGCTTATCGATTTCTTCAGGTAAGTCGTCCATATTATTGTTAGTTTTCTCGGTCTCTGGATGCATAAGCTTAGCCATCAACAGACCACCTGGAGCTGCCATAAATGATGCTGCAACCAAATACTCAATCTTAACGCCCATGCCAGCATAACCCGCAAGTACTGAGCCAGCGATAGAAGCAAGACCACCAACCATAATAGCGAAAAGTTCTGAATTAGTCATAGTCGCGATAAATGGACGAACAATTAGAGGAGCTTCAGTTTGACCAACGAAGATGTTTGCCGTAGCAGACATTGACTCGGTACGGCTTGTACCAAGTGCTTTTTGCAACCCACCACCGATGAACTTGATAACAAGTTGTATAATGCCTAGGTAGTAAAGTACAGCAATTAAAGAAGAGAAGAAGATGATGACAGGTAGAACACGAATTGCGAATACGAAGCCGACACCATTTGCGGACATAGCGTCAGTACCCAAACCACCGAATAGGAAGTCGATACCCGCTTGAGAATAACCAATAACATTGTCTACGCCCATAGAAACACCACCGAGTACTTCTTGGCCAATTGGAACGTAAAGAACGAAGCCACCAAAAGCGGCTTGAATTGCTAATGCACCACCAACGGTACGGTAGTTTATTGATTTTTTACCATTGGAAAATAAGAAAGCAATTATAAGTAAGGTGACCACCCCTACTAGACTCATTAAAATATCCATTAACCATCGCCCTATTGTTAATACTTTTTAATCTGATCGGGTTTAATTCCCAGCCGCTTGCGGCGTAAAGTATTTTGAACTTCACGCTATAAGATACCTCTCTTTGCATAGCAAATTTGAGCCAAAGCGAAAAGCCTTGGCGCGAGGTAATTCATTTATGTTGTTAATCGAACTTTTCGCAGCAAATTATACCCGAGCAATGTTTTAAAAGCGTCGTTTCAATCATATTTTTAAGCTTAATTTTAAAATCATAGCAACTATTTATAATTATATTACTAGTTGTTTATATTAAAATAATTTAAGGTCAAAGAGTTGCACTACATTTCTGAACATGTGTTCTGAAATGAGAGCTCTAGACTTTTTATGTAAACTCGCGATTTCTGCGATAATTAACTGCAAAGCAAGGGGGGTATTGCGCGTTTTTGCTATATTTCGAGGTGACATAGCAGGAGAATCAGTCTCGATCAAAATGGCATCTAAAGGAAGTTGAGCGACACATTGTTTTAATTTTTGTGCATTGGCATTTAGAATGAGTCCGCCAATCCCTAATTTATAACCCAGCTTTATATATTCGCTTGCTATCTCTACACTGCCATAAAACCCGTGTATCACGCCAACTTTTGGCAAAGTATGTTTATTTAATAAAGAAAGCATCTCATTATGAGCTTTGACGACATGTAAAATGACTGGTAGCTGATAATTTTTTGCCAAAACAAGCTGGGCCTCGAGTAATACCCACTGAGCATCCCAAGTGTGCTTATGCCGTTTATCTAAACCACACTCACCCAGCGCAACTAAATTTACATCATGCTTATACTTTTCGATATAACACCTTAATTTAACTATGCTTTTTTGTGGATTATTATCGCAGTACCATGGATGTATACCTAAACCGTAGGGACACGAATATGCCTGAGACACTATCAGCTGTTTATCCCAATGCTTAGGCGAAACACCCGGTAGAATTGCCGTTTCTATCCCAGCCTGTTTCATAGAAAGGAAGAGCGCTTTTCTGTCTGAATCAAACTCAGAAAAATCTAAATGTGCATGGCTATCGATCATCCTCATCAACTAGTTATCCATTTCATCATAAATTACATATAAAACCCCAATCATATGAATGGGGTATGTAAAATAACACTCTAGATTGCAGTCGAAAAATATTAGTTTTCACGAGTCTTAGCAAAATGAATATCTGGGTAACGCTCCATAGATAGATTCAGGTTCACCATTGTCGGAGCTATATAGGTCAAATTATTACCACCATCCTGGGCTAAATTAGCGCTACACCTGCGTCTGAACTCGTCCAGCTTTCTTTCGTCATCACAGTATACCCAACGGGCAGTAGCAACATTAATAGATTCATAGATGGCTTCGACCTTATATTCACTCTTCAATCGGCCTACAACCACTTCAAACTGGAGCACACCAACAGCGCCAACAATAAGCTCATTGGAGTCTATGGGTCTGAATACCTGTACGGCACCCTCTTCAGCCAATTGTACTAAACCTTTGAGAAGCTGTTTCTGTTTCAACGGATCTTTTAAGCGAATACGACGGAACATTTCGGGAGCAAAGTTAGGTATACCTGTGAAGCGTAACTTCTCACCTTGGGTAAATGTATCGCCGATACGCATAGTGCCATGGTTGTGTAAACCAATAATATCGCCAGGATAAGCCACTACAGCACGGTGACGATCACCTGCCATAAAAGTCAGCGCATCACTCACGTTAACATCTTTACCTAAACGGACATGGTGCATCTTCATGCCCTGCTCATACTTACCTGAACAAATTCGCATAAACGCGACTCGATCCCTGTGCCTTGGATCCATATTGGCTTGGATCTTAAACACAAAACCTGAGAATTTTTCCTCTTGCGGCAGTACATCTCTAACCTCTGTTTCACGAGGCTGAGGTGTAGGAGCCCATTCGACCATACCATCGAGGATATGATCAACACCAAAATTACCCAATGCAGTTCCGAAAAATACTGGTGTCAACTCACCCTTAAGGAACATTTCGAGATCAAACTCGTTAGAAGCACCCAGAACCAACTCTAACTCTTCACGCACTTCATCGGCATAGGCACCAATCGCTTCATCAAGATCTGGATTGTCTAGTCCCTTGATAATGCGTGAATTCTGAATGGTGTGACCTTGACCACTTTGATAGATGATCACCTCATCTCGTAATAAATGGTACACACCTTTAAACTCTTTTCCCGATGAAATAGGCCAAGTAATTGGTGCACAAACAATATTCAAGACATTCTCAACCTCATCCAGCAGCTCTAGTGGATCGCGAATATCTCGATCTAGTTTGTTCATAAAAGTCACGATTGGCGTATCACGAAGACGTGTAACTTCCATTAGCTTGATGGTTCTTTGCTCAACACCTTTTGCAGAATCAATGACCATCAAACAGGAGTCGACGGCTGTCAAAGTACGATAGGTATCTTCCGAGAAATCTTCGTGACCGGGAGTATCGAGAAGGTTGATTAAGGCATCTTTATAGGGGAACTGCATCACAGACGTGGTGATAGAGATACCACGTTCTTTCTCCATTTCCATCCAGTCTGACTTGGCATGTTGACCTGACTTCCTACCTTTTACGGTTCCAGCCTTCTGTAAGGCATTACCGAACAAGAGTACTTTTTCGGTAATGGTAGTTTTACCCGCATCTGGGTGAGATATAATGGCGAAAGTACGACGTTTGCCGACCTCAACTGAATTGCCTGACATGATAACCTGCAGATTGGTGATGTGCTAAAAGGCGGTAATTATAGCGTCAAGTGTACAAATTAGCTAGATGACTAAACACCGAATAAAAACACACATCACAGAGCCTGTATTGACTATTTATTTTAAAGTATAAAGACATAAAAAATGCCATCTAAATAGAGATGACATTTAACTTCCGATAACAAGTATTTGGACCTAATTATTTTTCTACTGTTCTTGATGCATTAACATGTCTAACTTAGCTAATTCAACTCGCGCATATCTATGCTCAACAAAACCATAGATGTTCGTCGCTAGTACCAGCCTAAAATAGTTTGCCGCATCACTATACAGACCTTGCTGCTGGGCTATTTTAGCGATATAAAAATAGGCTTCACATAAACGTTCTGTATATTCAGATGAATGAGAAAGTCCCAGCTTCGCTGCAGAAAAAACAGCTTCTTTGGATTGCTTACCAAGGTAATAATCTACCAGTACATTCGACCATGCATCAGGCATTAACTGAGTTCGGTTTAATTCCAGATTAGCCTTTGCTTGTTCAGCATCTTGAGCACTCTCCGTCAAATATAGCCACAAGGCACGGTAACCATCTTCAGGAGCCAATGAATAAAATGATTGCATATCTGCGATGGCTAATTGATAACGCTCACCATAATATAGGGCGATACCACGATTTAAGTATGCGTAATCATATTCTGGAGAAAGTTCAAGCACAGTATCAAACGCTTCGTAGGAACTCTCAAATTCACCTTCCTGAGTATAATAAATCCCAATAAAGTTATAGGCATCGGCCAAATCTGGTTGGAGCTTAAGCGCTTGATGAAAATCAATTCGGCTCAAGATTCGTAAACCTACACTGTCATATATAACGCCACGGTCATAGTGGAACCGTGCTCTTTGTACTTTAGTTAAATCGGCAGAGGATAAAATTTCATTCAACTTGGCAAGGGTGATTTCGAGTTTATAATTAGGTAGAACAGGCTCAACCAAAAGCTTACCTTGCTCGCTGCTACTTGATTGAATCGACACACATCCGGTCAGAAAAATACTGATACCAGCCAAAACAGCAATTGCGGTGGTCCGCATTTTTTGATTCATCCATTTAACCCTTCAAGTTCAACTATAGAGCTAATCATAGCAACCCCCTATCACTACTGCTATCAAGGATTTAATTTTTTATCAAAAAATCAGTTTAATGCTAGAAAACAACAACAAAATCACATTCATAGTATATAGAGTGAAAATAGAGGCAAGCCTGTAATAACTCACTGTTCTATGATTAATAATACATCATCATGCATAATAAAGGAGGCCCTTAGGCCTCCTTTATTCATTCACTAGATAGTGATTACTCAGCAGCAGGTGCCGACTCAGTTTTAGGTTGTGCTTCTTTTATTGAAAGGCGTACGCGACCTTGGCGATCAACTTCCATCACCTTAACTTTGACTTCTTGACCTGTCTGTAGGTAATCAGAAACATTAGCTACACGCTCTTCAGCGATCTGAGAGATATGAACTAAACCATCTTTACCTGGTAAGATAGTTACAAAGGCACCAAAATCAACAATACGAACAACCTTACCATTGTAAATAGTACCTACTTCGACTTCGGCAGTGATCTCTTCGATACGACGGATAGCTTCTTTCGTCGCTTCGCCGTTAGAAGATGCGATCTTAACTGTACCGTCATCATCCAACTCGATAGTCGTACCTGTTTCTTCTGTCAGTGCACGAATTGTAGCGCCACCTTTACCAATGACATCACGGATCTTCTCTGGATTGATTTTGATGGTGGTTATACGTGGAGCATGATCAGAGATATCGTCACGATGTGTACCAATAGCCTGATCCATCACGTTAAGAATATGAACTCGAGCGCCATAAGCTTGCTGAAGTGCGATCTGCATGATCTCTTGTGTGATACCTTCGATCTTGATATCCATCTGCAGTGCAGTGATACCATCACGAGTACCAGCAACTTTAAAGTCCATGTCGCCCAAGTGATCTTCATCACCCAGAATGTCAGAAAGAACGACGAAGTCGTCACCCTCTTTAACTAGACCCATGGCGATTCCGGCAACAGAAGTTTTGATAGGAACCCCCGCATCCATTAACGCAAGGGAAGTACCACAGACTGAAGCCATAGAGCTTGAACCATTAGATTCAGTGATCTCAGACACGACACGAACACTGTATGGAAAGTCTTCGGCAGATGGCATAACGGCGTTAATACCACGCCAAGCTAACTTACCGTGGCCAATTTCACGACGCTTAGGCGAGCCAACAAAACCCGTCTCACCCACACAGTAAGGAGGGAAATTGTAGTGGAGCATAAAACGGTTGGTGTACTCACCCATGATGCTGTCAACTTTCTGGGCATCGCGCTCGGTACCTAAAGTACACGTCACAAGTGCCTGAGTCTCACCACGGGTAAATATTGCACTACCGTGAGTACGTGGAAGTACACCCGCCATCACGCTAAGACCACGAACCATATCAGGCTCACGACCATCAATACGTGGCTTACCTGCTATGATGCGGCCACGTACAACTTTTTTCTCTAAGCTCGCGAGTAATTTACCCACTTCACGTAAATCGACATCAGCATTTTCAGCCACTAGCTTCTCGATTGCGTCACTCTTAAGTGCACTAACAGCATCACGGCGCTCATGCTTAGTCGTGATTTGGTATGCGGCAGAAAAATCAGCTTCGGCAAGCACACGGATTTTCTCGACCAAATCAGCATCGTCGACTGGAGCAGACCAATTCCATGCAGGCTTACCAGCTTCGGCTTTAAGCTCTTGAATGGCTTGGATCACGACTTGCTGTTGTTCATGACCATAGGCGACACTGCCTAGCATCACTTCTTCAGCCAATGAGGCAGCTTCAGACTCCACCATCAATACTGCGGCCTCAGTACCTGCGACGATGAGGTCTAGGTCACTTTCAGCTAACTGACTAACTTCAGGGTTAAGTACATATTCACCGTTGATGTAACCAACACGCGCAACACCTAATGGACCATTGAATGGCAGACCAGAGATCGCGAGGGCTGCAGAAGTGCCTATCATAGAAATAACATCAGGATTGATTTCAGGATCAACAGACACCACTGTGATAATTACCTGAACTTCATTCTTGAAGCCATTGGGGAATAATGGACGAATAGGACGGTCAATCAAACGTGCAATCAGTGTTTCACTCTCAGAAGGACGACCTTCACGTTTGAAAAAGCCACCAGGGATCTTACCTGCAGCATATGTTCTTTCTTGGTAATTCACGGTGAGAGGAAAAAAGTCGCGGCCCGGCTCTTCGTCTTTCTTTCCTACCACAGTAACCAAAACCGTAGTATCGCCCATACTTGCTAAAACGGCAGCATTTGCTTGACGTGCAATAACCCCAGTCTCTAATGTGACTGTGTGCTGACCATACTCGAAACTCTTTATGATTGGATTCACGTGAACCATTCCTTAAATTTAATTACCTTAATTACGCGCATAAGTATACTTCATCTTTATTCAAGAGATAAAGGGCATTAATTGATGACAAAGACGAAACTTTCTCTAAATTGGATATTATTAGAATAATTTGGTTTTAGAGAGCCTAAATAGTTGCGTATTCTAATTATCAATCCACTGATTAATGGATGAATTATTAATAACTGCTAGCTTAAAATTACTAACATAGAAACAGACCATGTCGTTTTCAGCACTCTTCTTCACTGTTGCCATTTTTATCGTCAAAATGGCAACCCTCATCACAAAGTGAGATAAACTTAACCCATCGTAAAAGAATCGGCATTGGACGACAATTTAGCTAAACAGTAAGTGCTTGCTAGCGGCGTCAAATTTTCTGCATACTGTTCAGTGATTTAAATGCGCAAAAACCGCAAAACTTCCCCACTCACGATGATCAGCACTACCATAACGGAAAAAATAAAAAACCAAGAATAGCTAGCCTTTTCCTTATAACAGACAGGGCAAGGTCAGTAACGCAGTATAAATCTCTTTAAAACCCATTCTATGAGAGCGCCTGAGAAAGTCCACTTCTGTGTTGCACTCTCTTTGAAAGAAGTGGCTTATAAGGGAATCCCCATTATTTCAACAATACGCCTTGAATTGGACTTGCTCAATCTGATCTGAAACCTGCACTTTGAAGTAGAGCGGTTATATATCACTTTTTCGATCCTTTATTAAACATTATTTTTTACAGGCAATAAAAAAGGAGGCCTAAGCCTCCTTTCTAAGTTTAATCGTTAAAATTAACGACGTAAACCAAGCTTCTTGATGAGTTCCTGATAACGAACATTTTCAGTACGCTTTAGGTATGCAAGAAGTTTACGACGTGTGCTAACCATACGTAGTAGACCACGACGAGAATGATGATCA
>JBAHZX010000138.1:0-17229 GCA_037132815.1 Shewanella sp. | reverse complement strand
ATACATTTTTGTGATAACAACATTAGGCATTCATATAACACTTAAAGCTAAATCTTTATTATCATAAACTTAACGAAAACACAGACTCTTCTCCAATGTTATTTTATACCATTCTAAATTGATTAGAATCAATCAATCACTCTGCATAAAGTAGATTTTGTGGGAGAGAGCACAATTCAACATACAGAAACATTGACAACAACATCAATTCACGATAGAGGAGCCCTGCAAAAGTATATTTATAAGCATTTCTAGCCGCTTACAATAAAAATACACCAAAAACTATTAATATCATTAAAAATATAATTCAATCACTAGAAATATAAGGTTAAAATAATAATACATAAATAATAAAAAATTATAACAACTTGTTTATAAAGCTGAAATAGCTTACACTGCATATAACAAAACTATAGCTATCAAATACATAAATTAGATTAACTAATGATAATATTTAATTATTTCAGGCTGAGCATCAGTTGCCTTAGGATTAATATAAGCCCAGTGCCAAAGAGAAGACTTAATCATCGGTGAAGCCACCCGAAAATAAGACTCCGGTCACATTACTCTTTAATTATGTGGGTATATCATATATTAAAAAATAACTTATCTGTTCATAACACAACTACTTCAATGTTTTTGTTCAACTTTACTCTAAACAATGGTTATAAAGCCCCCCTAACGAAGCGACTTTACTTGAAATTTATTAACGACAATATGGTCACCGTTCGTGATAAGTTAAGTAGATTCTTTATGCCTGAATCCACTTAACTCCCATTTCTCACCACACGGTTAAAACCTCATCAAACAAAAACTAGGGTGTAAGTAGATCCTATACATTATCAATACTTCTTCATTTGTACTCTTGACAGTATATCTGCATCTAACTGGATATTTATTACAATTTTGTATATTCATAATTACTTATACTAAATTAACCCCATATTTAATAAAGAATAAATATATAATATTTTACCCATAAAAAAGAGCACCGAAAATTTAGATGCTCTTTTTATAAGGTTTCTTCTATTGAAGTTAATTTAACTTGAATTTAGACCTTGCTAAATTACAGTTGAAAAAAACATCAGCTAATTAATTTATATCATGAATATTCTCTATGCCTAACCCAATTTAACCCGTGCATTTCTAAACATTCTCATCCAAGGACTGTCTTCCCCCCATGAATCTGGGTGCCATGAGTTTGCCACGGTTCTAAACACACGCTCAGGGTGTGGCATCATAATGGTCACTCGACCATCTATGCTACAGATCCCCGACAATGCATTGGGTGAGCCATTAGGGTTCTGTGGATACTGAGTCGCTATTGCACCTTGACCATTCACATACCTAAGAACAACAGTTCCTGAAGCTTCGGCTAATGCCATAGCTTCTGGCGTTGTAAATTCAGCACGGCCTTCTCCATGTGATACGGCAATAGGCATTCGAGAACCTTGCATCCCTTCAAAAAAGATGGATGGATTTTTCTGTATTTCTACTAAGCTGACTCGAGCCTCGAAACGCTCGGAGCGATTACGAACAAAACGGGGCCAATGCTCAGTGCCGGGAATGATCTCTTTCAATGTAGATAACATCTGACAACCATTACACACACCCAAAGAGAAACTGTCTTCACGCTCGAAGAACTGAGTGAACTGCTCACGAGCACGATCATTAAACAAGATTGACTTAGCCCAACCTTCTCCAGCGCCAAGTACATCACCGTAAGAGAAACCACCACAAGCCGCTAAGCCCTGGAACTCATCGAGTGTGATACGACCACTAAGAATATCACTCATGTGCACATCACGACTCTCAAAACCTGCTCTGTCGAAGGCTGCAGCCATCTCCAAATGCGAGTTAACCCCTTGCTCACGCAAGATAGCCATCTTAGGCGCAACACCTTTCAAGATAAATGGCGCAGCGACATCTTCACTTAGATCAAATTTAACATCGACAGTCAAACCAGACTCGCTTGAGTCTTGTTTAAGCTTAAACTCTTCATCAGCACACTCAGGATTATCCCTCAGCAACTGTATTTTATGAGTTGTTTCGGCCCAAATAACTCTTAGCTCAGTACGAGACTCAGCTAACATCAGGCGATCACCATCATTAATCGTAATCGTGTCGTCAGCCGTTAAGCCGCCGATAACATGACAAGCGACACCCGCAGCATTGAACTGGGCAATAATAGCTTCACTTTGTGTCTGGCTAACTTGAATGACACCACCAAGCTCCTCATTAAAAAGTCGCTCAATATCAGTACCATCAAGATCTGCAAGATCGATATTAAGACCGGTGTTACCCGCAAATGCCATCTCAACCAGAGTCGTGAATAAACCACCATCGCTGCGATCGTGATAGGCAATAACATCACGACTTGCAACGAGAGGCTGGATCACTTCGAAGAAACCACGAAGCAAGCTTGAATCATTTAGATCTGGCGCACTATCACCTAGCTGGCTGTATACTTGTGCAAGGCATGATCCCCCGAGTCGGCTATTACCAGCACTCAAGTCAATCAACAATAACTCCGTCTCACCTTTATCGGTACGAAGCTCTGGGGTGACGGTGTTACGAATATCTTGTACGGCACCGAACGCGGTAATAACCAGCGACATCGGAGAGGTCACCGACTTATCGATCCCCTGATCTACCCATGCGGTCTTCATCGACATTGAATCTTTACCAACGGGAATCGTCAGGTCGAGTTCAGGACACAGCTCTTCACCAATGGCTTTAACGGCCTCGTAGAGGCCAGCATCTTCACCGGGATGACCGGCAGCAGACATCCAGTTGGCAGAAAGCTTGATACGCTTAAATGAACCAATATCAGTACCGGCTATATTCATGATTGACTCGGCAACGGCCATACGCGCAGAAGCGCCAAAGTCCAGAAGAGCAAGCGGGGTACGCTCACCCAGAGACATGGCTTCACCCGTATATGAATCAAAACTCGCAGCCGTTACAGCACAATCGGCAACAGGGATCTGCCAAGGACCCACCATTTGGTCACGATTAACAAGGCCTGTCACACTTCTATCACCAATGGTAATAAGAAAGGTCTTCTCAGCAACGGTGGGTAACCTTAAGATGCGGCGAACGGCATCTTTAATATCAATTTTACTCTGATCGACTGCCGGAGATTCGGCTTTAGCACTGACCACATTGCGGCTCATCTTAGGGGCTTTGCCTAATAAAACCTCCAGTGGGAGATCGATTGGCTTATCGCCAAAATGTTCATCATTCAAACTTAAGTGACGCGCTTCAGTTGCCACACCGACAACAGAGAAAGGCGCACGTTCACGTTCACAAATTGCAGTGAACGTCGCAAGGTTCTCTGGCGCAACAGACATCACGTAACGCTCTTGAGACTCGTTACACCAGATCTCAAGTGGGCTCATGCCAGGTTCATCCGATGGCACGTCTCTTAATTCGAATTGTCCACCTCGCTCACCATCATTGACCAACTCAGGGAACGCATTTGATAGGCCACCGGCTCCCACATCATGGATAAATTGGATCGGGTTGTTATCTCCCATTTGCCAGCAACGATCGATCACTTCCTGACAACGGCGCTCCATCTCTGGGTTTTCACGCTGAACCGAAGCGAAATCGAGATCTTCATTAGACTCACCGGATGTCATCGAAGAGGCTGCGCCGCCTCCGAGTCCAATATTCATCGCAGGACCGCCCAGTACAATCAGTTTAGCACCAACGGTAATTTCACCTTTCTGGACATGCTCTCCACGAATGTTGCCCAAACCACCAGCAAGCATGATCGGCTTATGATAACCGCGCACTTCGACACCATTATGACTGCTAACTTCCTGCTCGTAGGTACGAAAATAACCTAGCAATGCAGGACGCCCAAATTCATTGTTAAATGCCGCACCACCTAGTGGGCCTTCTGTCATAATATCTAGGGCTGTCACAATACGCTCAGGCTTACCATAATCTGCTTCCCAAGGCTGAACAAAACCTGGGATTTTAAGATTCGATACGCTAAAACCTGTTAAACCCGCTTTGGGTTTAGAACCTCGACCCGTTGCTCCTTCATCACGGATCTCACCACCAGAACCTGTTGCAGCACCGGGATATGGGCTAATCGCCGTTGGATGGTTATGGGTTTCAACCTTCATTAGAATATGCATAGGCTCGGTGTGATAACCATAAACACCATCATCTTCTGGAAAGAAGCGACCTGCGGTATAGCCTTCCATTACGGCGGCATTATCTTTATACGCAGAAAGTACACCATCTGGGGTCACGGCAAAGGTATTCTTAATCATCTTGAACAATGATTTTGGTTGTACTTCACCATCAATGGTCCAATCTGCATTGAAAATCTTATGACGACAATGCTCAGAGTTTGCTTGGGCAAACATCATCAGCTCGACATCATTGGGATTGCGGCCCAATTTTACGAAATTCTCGACTAAGTAATCGATCTCATCATTGGCTAAAGCTAAACCAAGTTGACTGTTGGCAAGCTCTAGGGCACCGCGGCCTTCACCTAAAATATCAACACTCTTAACGACTGCAGGCTCGGTGCGTACAAAGAGTACTACCGCCTGTTCAAAGCCAGCAAGAATAACCTCGACCATACGGTCATGTAAAAGTGCGGTTAACGCCTTATCTTGCTCGATCGTTAGCTCAGCGGATTTTACGTAATAAGCAATACCACGCTCTAATCGCTTAACTTTATTGAGGCCACAGTTATGCGCAATATCAGTAGCCTTAGAGGACCAAGGAGAAATTGTACCAGCACGTGGTGTGACAAAATGAAGTGTACCTTGTGGCGCATGGGCTTCAATAGCCGGACCATAGGTGAGGAGTTTCGCAAGTTGCTGAGTCTCTCTCTCGTCAAGAGACTCAGTTAAATCTGCTAAATGTACGTATTCAGCATAGATTTCAGAAACAGGAAGCGAAGCGATTTCACAAGCTTGCATTAACTTTTTAACTCTAAACGCTGATAAAGCTGGGGCTCCGCGGATGATCTCCATCACGTCATTTTACCTTATATATAAATTGCAGGGTCAGAACTGGCGACATTATAAGGAAATATGAGCGACAAAGCACCCGTAGTCACTGACGAAAACAGTTTTTCCTATAACAAAATATAGCTCCGTGTCTATTTTATTCATAACTGACTCTCAAATGGGAATGATCTCTAACAAGCTTAATGCTAGATCTCAGTAATTAACTCTTCACTTTGATGCGATGTATTTTTGTGCAAAAAACTGTTTTTATTCAGTTCATAAGCGATATGATATAATTAAATTCTATGTCCATGAAAACCACTAGGTAATTTAGCGATAAATGAGAAGTATGCTGTTTGTTTTGCTCACTATTACCCTACTGGCTGCCTGCCAGAAAGTAGCTGTGGAACAAACTGAAATAATGCCCAAGTCAGCACCTAAAACCACATTAAAAGTGGGCACGCTCTATGGCTCACAAATTTTTGTCACCACAGGACAGGGCGAAGCTGGGTTTGATTATGAAATGGCTGCACGTTTTGCCGATTTTCTGCAACTCGATTTGAAGATGATGCCTTACTCTAGTATAGGCAAGCTTTACACCGCACTCGATAATGGCGACATTGACTTCATTGCAGCTGGCCTTGCAGATACACAAAACCGACGGGGAAAATTTCGTCTGGGTCCTCCTCTCTACCGTGTTAATCAGATTTTAGTGTATAAACAAGGCACGAAGGTACCCAAAGATATCTCTCAATTAGCAGACAATATTACTGTCACTACCGATTCTTCCTTCGTGGAAACCTTATCTCAATTGCAGAAATTGTACCCCGAACTGCTCTGGGATCAAGAAACAGGTAAAGACAGTGAAGAGTTGATGGGTATGATTGTACGAGGAGAAATAACCTACACCATTGCCGACTCGACCACCTTTGATATCAACCGCAGATTCATGCCAGAGTTAAGATCTGGCCCTATTTTAAAGGAGAAACAAGCCATAGTTTGGTTATTACCTCCAAATCAAAGTGACCAGCTAATGAGTGATCTCTTAGCCTTCTGGCACCAAGAGAAACTCACTGGCACCTTAGCGCACCTCAACGAAAAGTATTTTGCCCATGTGAAGCGCTTCGATTATGTCGATACCCGCGCATTCCTGCGTGCCATCGATAATAAGTTACCGAGATACAAAGAAAAATTTAAATTTTATGCCGGCGGTATAGATTGGCGTAAACTTGCCGCGACCGCTTACCAGGAGTCTCATTGGAACCCTAATGCTCGCTCCCCCACCGGTGTACGAGGGCTGATGATGTTAACCTTGCCTACCGCAAAACAAGTAGGGATCGACAATAGGCTAGATCCTGAGCAAAGCATCAAGGGAGGCGCTAAATATCTCAATAATATTTTAAAGCGTTTACCCGATTCGATTCCGGAAAATCAACGTATGTGGTTTGCTTTAGCTTCCTATAATATCGGCTATGGACATGTGGAAGATGCCCGTAAGCTCGCCGAGTCTATGGAACTCAATCCCAGTGCATGGAGAGATCTCAAAAAAGTACTTCCATTACTGCAGAAACGTAAATATTATAAACGTACCCGATATGGTTATGCTCGCGGTAGTGAGGCGGTCCATTATGTTGACAGCATTCGCCGTTACTATGACACCTTAGTCTGGGTAGATAATCAGAACAAATTGATAGAAAATGACAAACTCAACCTTGAGGAAACTCAGATGGCCGAGCTTTCCAATAAAGAGAATAGTGAATTATCGGGTGGAATACCTCAATAGGTAAGTTACCCGTTTAAGCCTTAGCTCCCAAGGATAAGAGGAATAACATGAAGAAGACAAAAATGAACGTTAACTCTAGCAGACGTAGAATACAGAAAAAATATAAACATCTACGAACATTAAGCCGCCATAAAATGTTCTTCACATTTATTAGTCCAACCGTATAAAAAAGAAGTTTACTATTTAAAACGAACAAGCAACTGAGCTTGAAAGCTAGAGTTTATTTTTCTCAGCCTCAAGCATTTTTTCTAGCTTCCTCTGTATTTTCTTCTCTTTGCGTCGACGCCTAAAGAACCGACTCAACTGTTCACTGCATTCATCGGCTAGCACGCCATCACTAACTTGCAGCTGATGATTAAAGGCTGGGTGTCTCAGCAGGTCGATAACCGTTCCTGCCGCCCCTGTTTTTTCATCTCTTGCCCCAAAAACAACACGTTCAATTCGAGAGTGAACGATGGCTCCTGCGCACATAGCACAAGGCTCCAGAGTGATATAAAGCGTGGTACCCAGTAGACGATAGTTCTCAATCACCTTTCCTGCTTGACGCAAGCACTGCATCTCGGCATGGGCAGAAGGATCGTGTAAGCCAATACAGTAATTGAATCCCGTACTGACGACCTCACCATCTTTAACTAACACGGCCCCTACGGGCACCTCACCTATCGCTTCGGCTTTACGGGCCATCTCTATCGCCATTGACATGAAGTGCTTATCTAATGCCAACTGTGAAGTATTTTCATTGGGCTGCTTTTGAGCCTCTTTTTTATGCTCAGACAAGGGTCACTCCACCAGGTCACGATTAACGTCATTTTTCAAGGAACAAAAAGGCGCCGAAGCGCCCTTTGTATTTTACACTTAAGTAAAGTTAAGTGTCAGGTAAGCTCTGATCACTCCCACTCAATAGTCGCAGGTGGCTTACCCGATATATCGTAAACAACCCGTGAAATACCATCAATCTCATTGATGATACGGTTAGACACTAAGCCTAAGAAGTCATAAGGAAGGTGGGCCCAATTTGCCGTCATGAAATCAATGGTCTCGACTGCACGCAATGAAACAACCCAGTCATATTTACGGCCATCACCCATCACGCCCACTGAGCGTACAGGTAAAAATACCGTAAATGCCTGACTGACTTTGTTATAAAGATCGGCTTTATGCAGCTCTTCTATAAAAATCGCGTCGGCAAGTCGCAGCAGATCACAGAACTCTTTTTTCACTTCACCTAGCACGCGAACACCCAAACCAGGTCCAGGAAAAGGATGACGGTAAAGCATATCGTATGGCAGACCGAGCTCCAAACCTATCTTACGCACTTCATCTTTAAAGAGTTCACGCAGTGGTTCAACAAGGCCTAACTCCATATCATCAGGCAAGCCGCCTACATTATGGTGTGACTTGATTACCTGGGCTTTACCTGTAGCACTTCCGGCAGACTCGATAACATCGGGATAGATAGTGCCCTGAGCCAACCATCTTGCATTGGCACATTTTTTTGACTCCTCATCGAAAATCTCGACAAATACCCGCCCAATGATCTTGCGCTTGGCCTCAGGGTCAGCCTCACCTTTCATGGCATCGAGGAAACGGTTTTCAGCATTTACATGAACAATATTCAGTCCGAAATGATCACCAAACATGTCCATCACTTGTTCGGCTTCATTGAGCCGCAACAGACCATTATCCACAAAAACACAAGTCAACTTGTCGCCGATAGCACGATGCAGCAACATGGCAACAACCGATGAGTCAACACCACCGGAAAGTCCTAAAATAACTTCATCATTACCAATCTGCTGCTTAAGCTTAGCTATTGCATTTTCTATAATAGACGCAGACTTCCAGTTTGCTTCACAGTGACAGATCTCCAACGCAAAATGTTCAAGCATACGCTTGCCTTGGCGGGTATGAGTCACCTCAGGGTGGAACTGTACACCGTAAAACTTTTTATCTTCGTTTGCCATAGCGGCAAAAGGACAGGTCTCAGTGTTGGCTACAGTGACAAATCCTTCAGGGATCTGGGATACTTTATCGCCGTGGCTCATCCACACATCGAGAAGTGGCTTACCAGTTTCGCTGATGGCGTCTTCGATGCTTTTGAACAGCACTGATTCAGTCTGAATTTCTATCTGAGCATAGCCAAATTCACCTTCGCCAACACCTTGAATAACCTTGCCACCAAGTTGCTCTGACATGGTCTGCATACCGTAGCAAATACCAAGTACAGGAACGCCAGCATTGAACACATATTCAGGTGCACGAGGCGAGCCTTTGGCGGTCACACTCTCAGGGCCACCAGCTAGGATAATCCCGTGAGGAGCAAAACCTTTAATCTGTTCCTCACTCACATCCCAGGCCCATAACTCACAGTAAACACCGATCTCACGAATACGGCGGGCGATAAGTTGGGTGTACTGAGATCCAAAATCTAAAATCAGTATCTTATGCTCATGAATATTGCTCATGGGGAACCTTTATTTTTTAATGATCTAATTTGTCGGTACCAACCTTAATTAAACACGGGTTAATTAAACTAAGATCGGCATAAACGGGCGACTCACAGACGCCAATTTTTCAGCCAAAGTGTAAATATATACTATGAACCTGGGCTGTAATTTGGTGCTTCTTTGCTGATGGTCACATCATGTACATGGGATTCACCCATACCGGCCGAAGTGATCTTCACAAATTCAGCTTTCTCATTCAGTTCTTTAATCGTGGCACAGCCAGTCAAGCCCATACACGAACGCAAACCGCCCATATACTGATGAATGATCTCTTTAAGCTTACCCTTGTAAGCCACGCGACCTTCGATACCTTCTGGCACCAACTTATCGGCAGCATTATCGCTCTGAAAGTAACGATCCGATGAGCCTTGAGTTTGGTTCATGGCGCCCAAAGATCCCATTCCGCGATATGATTTATAGGTGCGGCCATTGTGCAATTCTGTCTCACCTGGCGCCTCATCGGTACCGGCAAACATGGAGCCTGCCATGATACAAGATGCACCTGCAGCTAAAGCTTTGGCTAAATCACCTGAGAAACGGATACCGCCATCGGCGATAACCGGAATATCTAAATGCTTAATGGCTTCGGCAGCATCAGAGACGGCAGTGATCTGTGGAATACCCACACCGGTAACAATGCGAGTTGTACAGATAGAACCTGGGCCAATACCGACCTTAACAGCATTAACACCGGCTTCAACTAGCGCTAATGCACCTTCAGCCGTTGCTACGTTGCCACCGACAATCTGCAATTCAGGATACTTAGCACGAGTATCACGAATACGCTGCAGTACGCCTTCAGAATGACCATGCGATGAATCAATAAGTAAAATGTCAACACCAGCAATAACTAATGCATCGACACGCGCTTCGTTACCGGGGCCTGCTCCAACGGCGGCACCAACCCGAAGTCGACCGAGTTCATCTTTACAGGCATTGGGTTTCTGCTCGGCTTTTTGGAAATCTTTTACTGTGATAAGGCCCCTAAGCTTAAAGTTACCATCGACAACTAGCACTTTTTCTACTCGATGGGAATGCATCAACTTCTGCACTTCATCTAGTTTAGTGCCTTCAGCAACAGTGACTAGACGATCTTTAGGTGTCATCACTTGATCGACAGTTCGAGTCCAATCAGTGATAAAGCGAACATCACGTCCTGTGATGATACCGACGAGTTCATTGGCATCATTAACAACAGGGTAACCGGCGAAGCCATTCTTCTTAGTTAAAATCTTAAGATCGGCCAAAGTCGTCGTAGGCGTTACAGTCACAGGTTGTTGAACAATACCTGCTTCATAAATCTTAACTTTACGGACTTCTTCGGCTTGTTGCTCAATCGTCATGTTTTTATGAATAAAACCTAAACCACCTTCTTGTGCAATGGCAATGGCCAAACGAGATTCAGTCACGGTATCCATGGCGGCTGATACAATAGGCGTATTAAGTTCTATTTTATTAGTTAGACGAGTCGTGAGAACAGCGGTATTAGGGAGTACGGTCGAGTGTGCAGGAACAAGTAACACATCATCAAAAGTGAGTGCTTCTTTCTTTAAACGTAGCATGGCAACATCTCCCAAATAGAGTAAGTTTCGAGTGAAATATTGCGGCGAGATTATACCTTGCATATTGACCTTGGTAAATGGAAAATAGTAAAAAAGTACAGTTAGCCGTGAAATTCCTATGAAAATGCCAAAAAATAATGTTTATA
This sequence comes from Shewanella sp., assembly GCA_037132815.1. Lineage (GTDB taxonomy): Bacteria > Pseudomonadota > Gammaproteobacteria > Enterobacterales > Shewanellaceae > Shewanella. The sequence goes on along the minus strand of JBAHZX010000138.1, from coordinate 6,252 downwards.
CCGTTTCACGCCTCAATGGTGAAGTTCGTCAACTTCTGGAAAATGAGCTGGGTAAAGTATGGCTCGATGCCGAGATTTCAAACTTTGCAGCTCCTGCTTCCGGCCATTGGTATTTGACTCTCAAAGATAACCAAGCCCAAATTCGCAGCGCCATGTTTAAAGGCCGAAATCGCTCAGTGACCTTTAAGCCGATTAATGGTCAGCAAGTACTGGTAAAAGGATCAATCAGTGTCTATGAACCCAGAGGCGACTATCAACTTATCATTGAGTCGATGCTTCCTGCCGGCGATGGTCTACTAGCACAACAATATGAAGCACTAAAGATGAAACTGGCTGCAGAAGGTTTATTTGCTGCAGACACTAAGCGCCCTATCCCATCAAATATTCAGAAAATAGGTGTCATCACTTCGGCAACGGGAGCGGCACTCAAAGATGTACTTCATGTGTTAGCCAGACGTGACCCCTCAATAGAAGTGGTGATCTACCCAACACAAGTTCAGGGCGAGCCTGCGGCGCAACTGATTTGCAACGCTATAAAAATTGCCAATGCCAGACAGGAGGTCGATGTGATCTTACTGACCCGAGGTGGTGGTTCCCTCGAAGATCTCTGGTGTTTCAATAGTGAAGATCTTGCCCATGCCATCTACAACAGTGCCCTGCCAGTGGTATCAGCTGTGGGTCATGAAATAGATACCAGCATCAGCGATTATGTCGCCGATGTAAGAGCCCCAACCCCCTCAGCTGGCGCTGAACTGCTTTCCAAAGATGCAGAAAGTAAAACAGAGAAGCTCGAGCTATTTATTTCAAGGTTCAAACAGAGCTGGCAGCATTATCAGCTAAAAACAAACAGTCGAATGAATACCTTAATCCATCGGCTACAACGTCAAGATCCTAAACGCCGATTGCAACAATACGGTCAAAGCTTTGATGAGATGCAATTTCGGCTCGACGCCGCTATCGACAAGAAACTTTCAACCTTAACGCTCAAGCAACAAGAGCTAAGCCATCGCTTAGGTCAGCAATCGCCATCAAACAAACTGTCATTAGAGAGCCAAAGACTGGGCTACTTAACATCAAGACTTAAAGACTCAATTAAAGAAAAATTAGTCCACAGTGAGAAAAGCCTGAATTACAGTGCCCATCAACTACAAACCGTGAGCCCGCTTGCGACATTGAGCCGTGGCTACAGCATTACCCAAGATGAAACTGGCAAGGTTTTGCTGAATACTTCAGGTATCACCATTGGAGATATACTAACGACTCGCTTACTCAAAGGAGAAATTCGCTCTAAGGTGGTGTAAAAATGGGGCGCTTGAAGAGGCAATACCCCAATTTAGCTAGATGAGTAAAATCGGTTGTTTTACCCGTTAACTCACCGAGGTAATGATGCCTGATGGGCGCGAATAAAAGCGTCCATCTCGGCTTGAGCACGAGCCTGAACACGCTCCAAACTGTCATCAAGCATCATGTTCGTAACCACTTCGTAATAACACTTAATCTTCGGCTCGGTGCCCGACGGTCTGATGATAACCCGCCCCCCTCCATCTAACTTAAAAATGAGCACATCACTAGCAGGCAAGTCGATAACTTCGGTGCTACCATTTTGAAAGGTTCGCAGACCACAAAGGATATCTTCCGTGATCAATACCCGCTTTCCTGCAATCACGCAGGGTAACTCTTCACGCAGATAAGCCCCTATGTCAGGCGTTGTAGGCTTTAATGCTATGCTCACTTGGGTATTGAGATGAAAACCATGCTCCCGATAGATATCTTCTAATCTATCCCATATACTCTTGCCTTGACTCGCAAGCTCGGCAGTTAACTGAACAAATGCCACCAGCGCAGATAGGCCGTCTTTATCCCACACCATGGAGCCAACCATATAACCTAAGGCTTCTTCATAGGCAAACAGGCACTGCTCACTTTCGGTCTGTTGCGCCATCCCTACGTTCGCTAGCCACTTAAATCCCGTCAATGTCGTCAAGCAGGTTCCATCTAAGTTTACTGCCACTTTGGATAATAGACTCGAAGACACAATAGTCGTGCAGATCATGCGTTGATTTTTTGCGGCATGGGTTAACAAGTAATGACCCAAGAGCACCCCCACCTGATCACCTGTGAGCATCTGATAATTACCAGCCTCAGTACGAACCGCAACCGCAAAGCGGTCAGCATCAGGATCGTTAGCACAAGCCAACGTAGCATCGTGCTTCTTCGCCTCGGCTATCACAAGGTCCATCGCCCCTTTCTCTTCAGGATTAGGGAACTTCACCGTAGGAAAATCACCATCGGGCTCACGCTGAGCCGCCACAGAATAGACCTGAGTCACTCCTGCATCAGCCAGTACAGCCTCAGCTATCTCGGCACCGACACCGTGCATGGCGGTATAAGATAAACTGACCAACTCTGGCTCAGTATGATTTTTAAGCACCGTTGCAGATCTGATCCCTTGGCGATAGCTTTGATAGTAATCATTTTGCAGTATGACCAGCTTACCCTTAGCCTTGGCAGATTCAAGGTCTAGTATAGCAATGGACTCGATCGCCGCCTTATCGATACACGCCGCAATACCAAAATCATGTGGTGGAATAATCTGCGCCCCGTTCCCCCAATACACCTTATAACCATTATACTGAGGTGGATTATGACTTGCGGTCACTACGATGCCCGCAGCTGCATCTAGATGAGTCACCCCAAATGCCACTAAAGGAGTCGGCGCGACTTTACAAGTTAGATAAACTTTAATTCCCATGGCCGTGAGTACACCCGCCGCATCATGAGCAAACTGTTTTGAATCGTGGCGTCCATCGTATCCTATGACTACTCCCCGCGTGTCGACATGCCTTACTTGTTGCTTAAGGTAGGCTCCTAAGCCTGACGTAGTTTGCTGTACGACCAAGCGATTCATTCCCATAGGACCCGCTTCGACCACCCCCCTGAGCCCCGCGGTACCAAATGCCAGCCGTCCTGAAAATCGTTGCTGTAACTCCGCTTCGTTACCGGTATTTATCAGTGCCTGCAGTTCTTGCCGAGTACTGGGGTCGGGATCGTTAGCAAGCCAATGTTTAAGCCTGAATCTTAACTGTGTATCCATAATTCAATTCACCTGATATATAACGGGCATATTACCTAGTCTAAGTAGCCTTAAGCCGCGAGAAATAGCTATCATTAACCTTAAACCTAGCCTCTATAGAGAACAAGAAAATTTGAACTTAAAAAGATAAAACTGTCTTTTTTTACCTAAAGTTTATTTAAAATAATTTGACGCAGATCGCCATTTTCGATCTATTACTTATCTATGGGTAATGGAAAGGTTATCGTTCAGAGCTAAACCAAGTCGTGATCAACTTAATGACTGAAAATAAAGCGGGCATTGCTAACCACACACATCAACGCTTTCCCTGCTCACTAGATGCGGATAAGGCAGGCTAACTATCCTTAGTCTAGATAATTAATAACCCTCTTAATATCGTGATAAAAATCACAAACTACCAACTTAGAGGCACCCCTTAACTGTGATCGTTGATATAACCTTTACTGTTACCTAGCAAGGAATTGATTTTAACAAGTCAATTTTACAAGTATTGTTTTCGCTAAAAGCCCTATTAAAACTGATGATTAAGAAAATAATCAGAGATCGTAATTAAATGCTTTCCCCTTCTCATATCATGATAAAACTAACAATAAATACCACTTTATAGATATCACCTTGTAGGTATCACCTTGTAGGTGTATACGTTATACTTCTTAATGTATTTAGAATAGATTGTTTTGATAAGTCAGTGTGGTTTGTCGTCATACTGTCCCAATTGGGCTAAAGGATGATTAAACAGCAAGAAGCGGTCCTAATTCTTCAAACTGGGATCACTTGTGGCCTTGAAATTTTAAAATAATTTAGACCTCGTTCTCTAAATGCTTTCCTAAAAATCAGCTCTATTTGATTTTCGCCTTCACTCGCGCCAACATACTATTAACCAATTGCTAACTTACAATTAACTTCTTGACCAACCTCGAAACTTACGCCACTATAAGCTAACAACTGAATGTCACGCACTTTAATTAAGGATAATAGTGAGTTAGCTACTTACCACCAGTAAAACAAAACAACTATGCCACTGATTTAGCTGAGGAATACTTAATGATTAAAATAATTATTGCAATTTTATTTAGCATCCCCGTAATGATGGTATCAGCGACACCATCTCAGAGTCAGGGTAAAATGGTGTGGACTGGAGTTGTGGGTGGAGCTTTTAACTCCAGCAACATTGGTCTAACAATGGATAATGGTCATGCATTTGAGAATGGCGGATTAAGTATCGAAGAAGATGGAACCTTCAAGGTAGTGATCAAAGCGCAAACCATGACAGAAACAGTACAAGGATCAGAAATCTACGACCTTGTATCTGATGACTCATTTAACGGTGATATTAATTGGAAGCTCAGTAACGTGTACATAAGCCATTCGGGCTACGATGCATCTAAAATAATATTCCAAGCTAATGGGCTTGATTTAACTAACGAATCTGGAATAGATACGCAGGTAGGTGAACATGTTTTACTCTTAACATCCAATATGTTACCTAATGGTGTTAAAAATACTATAACGTCAAAGGATTCAGTTCTAATTACTGCAACTATCATCATAGAAACAAAAATATAAAATGACTACCCCGCGCCAAATCTTTCACTCAGGCTTAAATTCGCTATGTGAATAGGGGGTATTATCATTCGTTGAGGTAGAACTATCTACCCGTTCTACCTCAAGATGCGTGATTTCAGTGGCAATTGTTGCAACGAAGTCGCTTTAAGTCCAAAGCTTAGCTCCCCATCATCGAAAATAATTTCTTTTAATATCACACTCAAGCTATAAAACACTTTCCGTTTAAATTTTGCGTAAAATATAGGTTATTTTATTCTATCAAGTCATTATTTCAGAGGTGACATAACCATGGGGAATCCTAACAGCAGCAAAAGATCAACAGGTTATTTTTGATTACTTAGGTGAAATTATAGGGGATGTATTACTTCACACTACTGATAGTTCAGGAATGCTGAGAAACGAATCTATTTTTAGTTAAAAATACCCCAGCAACTAAGCTGGGGTAAACCAAAACTATGTAATGGTTTTAAGGCTGACGTTGTTCTAATGATAAAACTCTATCAGCATTGATTCGGAACTTGCTATTACGCTCATCTGAATAAGTTTAGTAAGAGGGGTCATTCTTAATAAACTCATTAAATTCAGATTATTCCGTATCAACTAACACCCATTGTATTGGTTTGAGAATAAACTGCAAGGACAAAAGGATGAATATTTAGACCATAATAAACCAATCAAAAAACATACCCCTGCAACAAATCGTAATCTATTGATATTAAATCAAATTAATATCATTAACAAAAAATAAACTACTCTATTCCAAGGCTTTCCGCTCAGGTTCACTATAAATATATTATGCCAGCAAGCATCACTTCCTTTCACATACAACTCAAGGTAAGCCTCATCCCAATATGGGTCACTGCAAATGTGATCCTTAATGAAATCGATAATGTTTATTCGAAGAAACTAAACTCGATTGAAACTTTAGTGAATAACCGCAGTAGATAAGTGGTCACACATAAAGAAACCCTGTATTCAATTTAAATACAGGGCGTTGCAAAGATGGGAGGGTGGCAACAAGATCCTAGGTATTTAACGCTGTGATAAAGTTCTGAGCCTGCCGACTCTACAGCTAAAATTTCGGTCCATCTTACTTAAGTTCATCCAAAAGCGGGTATTTTTTCAACTCAGGGATCACGATTCTTAATTTTTGCTCAAGGGCTATTAAGCCTTGGAAATTATCACACATTTTATCTGCTCTAACCTCAATACTTTGTGCTTGGGCTTCCACCTGCAACTCTATATTTTGAGCAACATTTTCCATTTTTTGAGCAAAGGCTTCCATTTTTTGTTCAAATGAGTCACCACCTGCAAGCATCTCACTGCCTAAATTAATCATCATGCTACCGATGGAACTTTTGACTAACTGCTCAATTTCTTGCTCAAACTCTTCACCAAACATGTCCTTTAAAGAGGATTGAATTGATCCCAGATAAAACTTATCTCCATTTTGATACGCAAACTGCTCTATTCTCTGTTTGAGTCCTTCCATCATCAGTTCAAGTCTATCACCAGCATCATCACCTAGTAGCGGAGTTAATGCTATGCTCGCCGCAGTAGATGCCATACCGACTGCATCATGAATCAATGCA
>JBAHZX010000133.1:0-8116 GCA_037132815.1 Shewanella sp. | reverse complement strand
GTGAAACGCTTCGGTGGTTTCAAGCCTAAGCATCCAGTGCAGGCTTTGTTAAGTTTAATGTGATCAATGTGTCACATCCTGATAAAGGCTAGGTATTCCTGGCCTTTTTATTGACCTTTCTATTGGTAATTTGTGGGAAGGTGACATAAGGATATGAGATGATTAATAAATCAGATAAAATCAAGACAGAGGGAGTCTGCAGTACACTGGAACAATTGAGGCAAGATAATGTGATCTGTACGGAAACGGTTTTATTTAATATCGATAGTCAGGGGCAATAGGTTCTACCAAAATAAATCCCTACCAGTTAAGTTTGCTCGTTTGTTCAGTCGCATCCTTTATTGTATTAACCAAGAACATTTTTTGATCACTGCGGTTGAGAAGCTTAAAGTGTCGGTGGAGTCTGTTCCTCTCATTATTGTTGATTATCAAGAGCAAGATGAGAAATTTGAGTTAATAACAGGCCTTGTTACCCGCTATAACATCGAGGGAGTAAGCGCATTTATAATAGAAGAGGATGGTGTCTTTGTTGATCTACCTCATGGGTTGACAGCAAAGCTGGGCAGATCCTGTTATTATCGATTTGTAGAAGAGCATATTTTAGGATAAAGAGGGTTTAATTCATTTCCAAACTAATAATAATTTTCTGATAAATCTGTCTGAAAATGAGCTAGCATCGCTCACTCTCAATAAGAACAATTGTTTTCCACTTGAACAATTTAAATACCTGATCATGGGTCATATTCTATTACTCCTGTAACGCTACACTCGAGCCGTAAGTATGATTGGCTAGGCCAAGATATAAATCTTCACCCATCAGTAATGGCTATGCTACTGACTCATTCCATTGAAATAAATCAGTTTAATAGCAATAAGATCAAGCATGATAATGTCGTAAAAATGACCAGATTATGCAGTACCTCCCTGCTCTGGAGTAGGTTATCTTTACCCTGGTTAATACTTGTTACTAGGCTGTTACTCCTGTAGACCCGACAGATCATTTCTTCAGAATCTGGGTCGATAAACAGTTGAAAGCGACAGGGCTTTCCATCATTTAGTTGGATATTATGTTCACTGTCTTGGCTGAAATTTAGTTTTCTAGAAACTCGTTTGCCATTGATAAATACTTGCTCTAAACCACACCAGTTACTGGCCTGAAGCTCTATTACATCTTGGTTGAGATCATACCTGAAAGTCACCATCGCATTTTCCTATGCAAGTAAATGAGTTTCTAAGTTAAGCTGACAAATATGATATTTTCCAGTGCCATTCTATTAAAATTTTATATCTGATCTGTATCTATTTGGCTATATTGGATAATTATTTATTAAAATTTATAAAAATGGGACAAAATTTATATTTTGTCCCATATATATATGAACGTTCAGTCGTGAGTTTACTTATACTGACTTTAGTTTTTTGCGGCTTCAATGATCTTGCGTGCCATCTCATCGGCAACAGATGCAGTAGTGCGATTTTGATCATCTGATGCATTAAAGATAGTCATCAAGGTGTTGTAAATCTCTTCGACTTTCTTAGTTGATTTACTTACATCGTAGTTTTTTTCAAAAGAAACATTGATGATCCCGCCGGCATTGATCACATAATCCGGAGCATAAAGAATGCCCAACTCTTTAAGCTTCTCTCCGTGGCGTGCTTCGGCTAACTGATTATTAGCACAACCTGCCACGATGCTGGCTTTAAGTAATGGGATTGTCGTGTCGTTGATTGTTGCACCTAGGGCACAAGGGGCATAAATATCGACATCTTGGTGGTAGATATTTTGTGGGGTAACAATGATAGCACCAAATTCGGCAGCAACTTTATCCAGAGAAGGCTGATGTATGTCAGTCACTATAAGCTCTGCACCTTCCTCATGGAGATAACGACATAGGTAATAGCCAACATGACCCACACCCTGGACAGATATTTTGAGACCTTTGAGTGAATCAAGCCCTAGCTTATGTTTCGCTGCTGCTTTTATGCCTAAATAAGTACCCAATGCAGTAAAAGGTGATGGATCGCCGCTCTTTCCTTCTAGGCCAGCCATGTAAGGGGTTTCTTCATGGGCGATCATGATATCTTTGGTCGATACCCCGACATCTTCTGCCGAGTAATACTTCCCACCGAGATCGTCGATACAGCGACCAAAGGCGCGAAATAAGGCTTCACGGTCTTGAATATCGGCATTGGCGATGATGACAGATTTCCCACCACCCATCGACAGGCCTGCAAGGGCATTCTTATAGGTCATGCCGCGTGATAGGCGCAACACATCGTTTAATGCCTCGTCATCAGACTCATAATTCCACATTCTACAACCGCCTACAGCCGGTCCGAGATTGGTATTATGAACTGCAATAATGGCTTTTAAACCACTTTTTTTATCTTGACAAAATACGACCTGTTCATGTTCGTCGAAAGAGATATGATTAAATACAGCCACGTATTGTCCTCCACTTTGGAATGTAAACGCCAGAGATCAAATAGTTGTTCTGACGGCTTGTTATATTTATTGCAGAACGATAGCATTTAGCGATACTCTCAACAAATTAAAGGTTCGGATTAATTGTGATCTGTGTGGCAATTTAGCTTTCCATTTTACGTCAACGTAAAAAAAGTGGTTATTTTAATGCCTAATCTTGCTTTTGCGAGCGCAGTGATATTCATAAGTTATTAGAATAATAAGATAGGGAAACAGTATGACAGAACAAACAGTCGATCACACTCAAGAACTAACGGCAGAACAACAAGAAAAGCTGAGACAGGAGTGGATCAGAGAGCATTTTCAAAAGGCGAGTCGGTTCTTAGCTGAAAAAGGTATCATTCCTAGCAAGGTCATTGCTGATGATTGCCGCTATTTAGCCCCCTATGTTGCTGTTTGGAAGATGGAGTCTAAGCAACCAAAAAAGCAGACTTTTTGGGTCATGTCCGGCGATCTTCCATCGGATTATGTCGATGTAAAAGTGGCTGCAACAGCCCGTGAAGCCCTGCGTCACTTTTCAATGATGTGGCAACTAAAAGCAGAAAATTTACAAAAAAGTGGCGCCACCAGAGAGCGTACCCAAGCGAAATTTGCCGAACTTTTGGTCTCGAGAGCCGAAAGTTTATATCACATATGTAACGATGAAAAACTCTGGGGATAACATTAGCTTGCGGTAGATTGGATCTCTGATCCAAGGTGTTGCAATCACCACCCATTTTTTAAGCATTAAATCATAAAAATGGCACCTCAAATCAGGTGTCATTTTTTCCGATAGGCGAGGAGAACGAGGCTTAAGTTAAGCCAGTATTCATCAAAACTAAGTTAAATAGTAATAACCCAAGTTAAGCATGATAAGCATGAATCTTATCACTTCTGGTAAGCCTGTAAAAGCGAGCACTTTATCATTGTTCAGCTTCATTTGATTGGCGATGTAGGCTAGCTCATCTCTATCTATGTTTAACTTGAACTCCTCACCGTTAATGAACAAACGTGATTGAGTATCACCTTCGAGATAGATTACTTTTAAGCCACCGACCCTGACTAGCTGGGAACCTTTCGATAGGGACGATGTTAAATCTGTTGCCGAGAAACTCTGCTCTGGTTTGCACAGATCCAGTTCGAAACGATTCTGGCTCAGCAGTTGGCCTAATATTTGTTGGTAATGCTGAGGCTGATCTAATAAGTCTTTGAGTAGATCCAGTATTCCGGTTTGATGCTTTATGGACAGGTTCGCTGGCATCTCAGGTTCATCTTCAGAGATAAAACGCTGTAAACCGGTGTTGGTATCTAGTAAGTGATCAGCCACTCCACTCATCAATTCTTGCTGGCTTGGTGCTCTAAATCCTATGGAATAACTTATGGCGGTGGTGATTGTTTCACCTCGATGAGGGTAGCCCGGAGGAATATATAACATGTCGCCTTTTTCTAACACCACATCAATAATTGGTTCGAAGTCGTCGATGAGTGCGGTGTGGGTATCGCCTCCACGAGGAGAGTAATTCCCTCTCGTTCCGACTTTCCAGCGGCGCGTCCCTTCGCCTTGAAGCAGGAAAACGTCATAGTTATCGATATGGGGGCCAACACCACCCCCAGGCGTGGCAAATGAGACCATGAGGTCATCGAAACGCCAATCGGGAATAAACCTAAATGCTTCGACAAGCGGCACTGAATCTGGAAACCAATGATTGACGGCCTGTACCAGTAATTGCCAATTCTCTTTGCCAAATTGATCATAATCTTCTACTGGACCCTGAATGATTTCCCAGTCTTCAACTTTGGTGATGATAATCCGAGAGGAGATTTCCTCTTCGCAGGCGAGGCCAGCTAGTTCATTTGCAGTGATTGGATCAACAAAATTTGTGAAGGCTTTTTTGATGACCAAGGGAGTCTTTTGCCAATGTTGTGCTAAGAAATCTTGGATGTTTAGATTCAGTTTATACATAAAAACTTACTGTTAAGGTGATAACAAAGGCGGCAAGAATAAGCTTGCAGCCTTTGTTCTTATAGACTTGTAAAGTTTTACTTTAGCTCATCTACAAAGGTTTCGGCGCGCCCAATGTAGTTGGCCGGTGTCATCTTCTTAAGTTCAATTTTAACGCTATCAGGAAGCTCTAGACCGTCGATGAATACGGCTAACTGTTCACCATCAATTCGCTTACCTCGAGTAAGCTCTTTGAGCTTCTCATAAGGCTTCTCGATGCCGTAACGGCGCATCACAGTTTGAACTGGTTCTGCTAAAACTTCCCAGTTTTTATCCAATTCAGCTCTAAGCTGGACTTCGTTAATTTCTAGCTTGCTGATCCCTTTTAACGTGGACTGGTAAGCAATCAAGGCATGAGCCATACCAACACCTAAATTACGCAGCACGGTAGAATCGGTAAGATCACGTTGCCATCTTGATATTGGAAGCTTAGCGGCTAAGTGCTGCATCAAGGCGTTGGCTATACCTAAGTTTCCTTCCGAGTTTTCGAAATCAATAGGGTTAACCTTATGTGGCATGGTTGAAGAACCTATTTCACCGGCTATGGTTTTTTGCTTGAAGTGACCCAGTGCGATATAGCCCCAGATATCACGATTGAAATCGATCAAGATAGTATTGAAACGGGCAATGGCATCAAACAGCTCGGCGATATAATCATGAGGCTCAATTTGAGTGGTATATGGGTTCCAGTTGATGCCTAAGCTAGTGACGAAACGTTCGGATAGCGTATGCCAATCCACTTCAGGGTAAGCTGAAATGTGTGCATTGTAGTTACCTACGGCACCATTAATTTTACCCATAATTTGAACCGTTTGGATCTGCTTAAGTTGACGTTCCAGACGCACCACTACGTTGGCCATCTCTTTACCTAAGGTAGAAGGTGAGGCAGGTTGACCATGGGTACGTGACAATAGTGGTACTGTTTTGTGCTCGAATGCGAGGCTCTTGATAGCATCAATGATCTTCTGACAATAAGGGGTTAGTACCTGCTCACGGGCTTCGTTTAGCATCAGAGCATGGGACAGGTTGTTAATATCTTCCGAAGTACAGGCAAAGTGAACAAATTCATCGATGGCGACCAGTTCGTCATTACCGGAAATTTGCTCTTTAATAAAGTATTCAACCGCCTTTACATCATGATTGGTTTTCGCTTCAATGGCCTTAACTCTTAGTGCATCTTCTTCACTGAAACTATCTTTAATTTGATCAAGAAGAGCTAATGCAGCTTCGCTGAACGGTGGAACTTCAACTATTTCAGTGCAGTCCGATAGCAGTTTTAGCCAGTTAATTTCGACTTGAACACGGTACTTGGTCAGGCCAAACTCGCTGAATATCCCTCTTAAAGAGGCTGTTTTACTACCATATCGACCGTCTACAGGAGAGATAGCCGTTAGTGCGGAAAGTTCCATTAGAAGCTCCTTAATGAACTTGACTTAATTATAGGGTGAGGCTTTTTTTTGCGATATCGACGATTGTTTTTCTGGCGAAGACAATGTGTCTACGCTTGCCGCCTAATTGGCGCCATAATACTGCACTGCGCATAGCAGAGAGTAACAGGGCTCGGATTTTTTCTTGTACTTGTGACTGTTTCAGATATTCAGGATTACCTGATATCTGGATTTTAGGACCTAACGTACTAATAACATCACTGTAGATACCAGCAAAGTTGGCGACTACTTGCTCATCTGTGATGGCGAAGTGGTGCAATTGGCGGTGTACCTGATTGATTCTTTCGGCCAGAATTCCCATCGCATTGCCTCGGGAGAGCTTGCGTTCCAGAGCCAAGATGCCGATAAGGTAACGCGTGACCTCTCCGTCTTTTTTTTTGCCGTCACCTAACTGATTAACTATCAGTTGATAGCCTTCTCTGAGGGCGACTTTGTCTGCGTATACATCGGATGTGGTTTCAGGTTCTGTTACCAAAACCGTATTTAGACTCGCTGCAAGGTTATTGTTGTCAGTGTTGCCATGTCTGGCAATATACTGCACTTGGGCGATGGCTTGTAAAATCCCTGCAAAGGCCATGGTGCGTTCATTCAGTTGCTGGTTCACGGCTTACTCTCTGATTAATGTATCGATGATGCCGCCGCCTAAGCAGAGGTCACCAGAATAGAAGACGGCTGATTGGCCAGGGGTCACTGCGGCCACCAGTTTATCAAATAGGACTCTTATTGTATCTTCGCCTTTGTCATTGGTTTCAAGGAAAAGGGTGCAAGGTACGTCTTGTTGACGATAGCGGGTTTTTACTGTGATTTTTACTTCATTAACGGGCCCTTTTCTGTCTACCCAATGGAGCTGATTGGCATAAAAACCCATGGACATTAATCGTGGGTGGGTGCCACCTTGGCCGACGACTAATACATTTCTGTCCATCTCTTTGTCGACCACATACCAAGGGTCGTCATTACTGTTCTTCATTCCGCCAATACCTAGCCCTTTACGCTGGCCTAAGGTGTGATACATGAGTCCCTGATGTTTGCCGATAACGTCACCTTCTGTAGTTTCTATATTACCGGGCTGTGCAGGTATGAAGGTGCGCAAAAAATCAGTAAATTTACGTTCACCGATAAAACAAATTCCGGTACTGTCCTTCTTGTCATGGGTGATAAGTCCCATCTCTTTGGCTATTTCTCGAACTTCATGTTTTTCGAGGTTACCAATGGGGAAGAGTGAACGGGCGATCTGCTCATGACTGAGTGTATAGAGGAAATAGCTTTGATCTTTATTATCATCGATACCCCGTAGCATCTGACTTTGACCTGTTTCATCGCTACGGCGCACATAATGTCCCATGGCAATATAATCGGCATCGAGTATTTCATCGGCAAATTCTAGAAAAGCCTTAAATTTAATTTCTTTGTTACAGATGATATCTGGATTAGGAGTACGACCCGCCTTGTATTCAGCCAGGAAATACTCGAAGACATTGTCCCAATACTCAGCTGCAAAATTTACGGTATGAAGTTTGATTCCAAGTTTGTCACATACAGCCTGAGCATCTTTTAGATCATCGGCTGCAGCACAATAATCATCGGTATCATCTTCTTCCCAATTTTTCATGAAAAGTCCTTCGACCTGATACCCTTGCTTGAGTAGCAAGTAAGCTGATACAGATGAATCGACACCGCCAGACATGCCGACAATGACTTTTTGATTGCTGAATGCAATAGGTTCGATTGATGCCATAGATCCTAAAAACCGTTATAATGAGTCTTTAGTAGCCGACTTAGTTTGATAAAAAAACCTGTAATTAAATGATATATCCTGATGACAGATTTCTAACCATGAGCGAAATAAGCTACATTTTGGGGAGACATATTCTATCATGCATTATTGTCCGGGGCTAACTAGAGATAGTTATCATTAAGTAATTGTAGCGGGTGTTGCTGAGAAAATCATCCAGACAAGAGAGCACTAAGGGGCTTCTCAGTTTGTCGGATAGTGCGGAAATTTCTTCATCGCTGAGCCAGTGTGTATTTATTAGTTTTTACTTCATATCCAGAATATGATACTGACCATTGTCTATGTTATCGAGACTCCATTGACCTATTTTATAACGAATTAATCTGAGAGTAGGCAAACCTATATGTGCCGTCATACGTCTCACCTGCCGATTTCGACCTTCACAGATCTGAATTTCGATCCAAGTT
>JBAHZX010000106.1:0-9175 GCA_037132815.1 Shewanella sp. | reverse complement strand
ATTTTCATTATGATTCTATATTTAATAACATTTATCTCTACCTATGATTGACCTAGATGAAGTTTCCGCCTAGCCTTTGAACATAAATGCCAATAGGCTCCACATTAAAAAGGCTAGATCAATGACCCAGCAGGTTTCAGACATATTTGATCCCACTCAGTGGGAACAAATTTCCGAATTTGATTTCGAAGATATTACTTACCATAGAGCTAAAAATCAGGGCACTGTACGTGTTGCAATTAATCGTCCCGAATGTAGAAACTCTTTTAGACCTAAAACCGTTGATGAACTCTATACCGCTCTCAACCACGCAAGACAGTGGTCTGATGTAGGCTGTGTGCTGCTTACTGGTAATGGCCCTTCAGCAAAAGATGGAGGTTGGGCCTTTTGCGCTGGAGGAGATCAGCGTATTCGCGGTAAAGACGGCTATAAATATGAAGGGGCTGAAGATGGTAAACCAGATCCGGCACGTATGGGTCGTCTACATATACTCGAAGTTCAACGTTTAATCCGCTTTATGCCTAAAATCGTTATCGCTGTTGTTCCCGGTTGGGCGGTTGGCGGGGGTCATAGTCTGCATGTAGTTTGTGATCTAACTTTGGCTTCAAAAGAACACGCCATCTTTAAACAGACAGATCCAGATGTGGGCAGCTTTGATTCTGGTTATGGCAGCGCCTATCTGGCGAAGATGATAGGTCAAAAACGAGCTCGAGAAATTTTCTTCCTCGGCTTTAACTATAGTGCAGATGAAGCCTTCGATATGGGCATGGTCAATCGCTCTATCCCTCATGCCGAACTAGAAACAGAAGCGCTAAGTTGGGCGAGAGAGATTAACTCTAAATCACCAACGGCAATGCGGATGCTGAAATATGGCTTCAACATGGCCGATGATGGCTTGGTCGGGCAGCAACTGTTCGCTGGAGAAGCCACACGCTTAGCCTATGGAACCGAAGAAGCAAAAGAAGGAAGAGATGCCTTCCTCGAGAAACGAGATCAAGACTTCAGTCAGTTCCCTTGGCACTACTAGCGATTGTGCTTATATAAAACTTTCTATCTAAACCAATCCATCATTATCGATGGCTTGGTTTAGATAGGCTAGGTTATCATCCGACCTATTTATTAAATCGATAAAAAAACCTTAAACAAAAACCTAATCTAGAAACCTAATTAAAGCCATCTAACGAATCCCCTTTACTAACCAAATGATAATGGTTATCATTTAAAATATAAGTTAACCCAGAGGATTTCACCATGACTAAAACATTCACTTTTGCCATTTTACACTTCTGCGTTGCGTTTACCGTTACCTATTTGCTAACTGGTAGTGTGATCATAGGTGGAACCATTGCCTTAATAGAACCAGCAATTAATACCGTTGTTTTTTACTTTCATGAGAAAGTATGGAAAAAAGTAGAACAGCATCAGGAAAGCTTAACGGTGATCTAGGTTGTTAATCTAGATCACATCATAAAACGCCATCAAGACTTATTAATACTGACTCAAGCTAAAACACTGGGGTTACTATTAATCAACATTGAAAGCCGCTATTTTCACTTTAACAAGAGATCGAGGTTTAACTATTTAGCAGAGTAGCTGCCTTCATTTAGTGAACCTATCGGCAAAGTGATGCTTTGTCCTAATAGAAAGCCAGAGTGAAATCAAAAATGTAGCTTAACTTTTAAATAGAGAGTATCAGCTACCTTAAATATTACCGTCCACTAGCAACCATTTGTAATGGCACTAACGGATACCTCATTATAAAATGCTGTAGATCCAATACTATATGTTATGCCACAAGTATCTTGCTCAAGAGCACCTGTGGGCATAGTTTCACCTCGTAAAAAAATAGTAAAATAACTAACACCCCAATTTACAGGCTCTTTATAAACCCAGATAGAAGTGCCATCACTCCCATCAGGATAATTATTATCATAAGCTGCAGCATCGATATCTAATATATTTCCGAAGCCATCTTCCCATTGTCCTGCAATATAACCATAGTGTAATTCTACACGCTCACCCGCCGAGTTGAGGATGTAAGGGGTATTGTCACTATCGATATTATCGTATTCTTGGGTCTCATTACCTGCAATGGCAGACTTAGAATACACTAAATTATTCGCACTATTTATAGCACCTGCCAACGCCATTACAGTAGCTGTTCTTGCATCAGATTCTAAATTAATAAACTTAGGTGCTACCGTAACAGCAAGAATACCTAAGATAATAATAACCACGACTAATTCGATTAAAGTAAAACCTTGTTGTTTTTTTATCTTAGATATCAAAGATAACCGCCAGCGTAATTGATGTTGTATAAAAACTGTACCCTAGTGATCATCAACAAACACAAGCCAAGATCACGGTTTTTATAAAAACACAATAAAAAAACATCGTCCTACAACTCTAAAATAATTAAACTTACACACAATAACATGATCTTTTTTGCAAATTTCACATAAAGCGATCAAGTTATAAAAAACCGATCTGGCTAAATTCTACAAAGTTTAATTATTATAAGATAAAAGAATCGGCGGTAAGCGACCGTGTTTTAAGATAGTCCAAACACAGGCTACTAGCAGCCAGCTGTAAGGTATAAATGCATAGGGTGGGTTTAAAAGTAATTACAAGTTATTCAACCGTAACTGACTTTGCCAAATTACGAGGCTGGTCGACATCGGTTCCCTTAATTAAAGCCACATGGTATGACAGTAACTGCATGGGGATGGTATACATTAATGCTGCCATAAACTCATCACAATGGGGCACCGATATTACTTTCATGGTGTCATCTGACTCAAACTCGGCATCTTGATCGGCAAATACATACATTAAACCACCACGTGCACGCACCTCTTCTACATTCGACTTAAGCTTTTCAAGTAGTTCATTATTAGGCGCGACCACAATAACAGGCATATCGGCATCGATAAGCGCTAATGGGCCATGTTTTAGCTCACCAGATGCATAGGCTTCTGCGTGAATATAGGAGATTTCTTTTAGTTTGAGCGCTCCTTCCATGGCTATAGGATATTGATCTCCACGGCCAAGGAAGAGGGCATTATTTTTATCAGCAAAGTCTTCCGCTAATTCGGCAATGACATCGGATAGCCCGAGTGCTTGCTCTACTTTTGTAGGCATAGATTGTAAGCTTTGTGTGATTTGTGCTTGTAAATCTGCACTCATACCATTGTGGCGACCGATAACTGCCGTTAGCATAAGCAAACCAGCTAACTGAACCGTAAACGCCTTCGTCGAGGCAACCCCTATCTCTGCACCCGCTTTCATCATATAAGCCATATCGGATTCACGTACTAAAGACGATCCAGCAGAGTTACATATGGTCATGGTGGCCTTGTAACCCATCTCTTTTGCCAGACGTAATGCAGCCAAAGTATCAGCTGTCTCACCTGACTGAGAAATAGTGACCAACAAACTATTAGGGAACATGTGCGACTTACGGTAACGAAATTCAGAAGCTATTTCTACGTTACATGAGACACCAGCCCAATCCTCCAACCAATAACGTGCGGCCATACCTGCGTGATAACTGGTACCACAGGCTATGATTTGCACATGTTTGATATTTTTAAGAAATCCAGCTGCATTTTCACCAAAAGCACTATCTAAAACCTGCTTGTTGACAATGCGCCCCTCTATGGTGCGACTCAACGCCAGTGGCTGCTCATGGATCTCCTTGAGCATGTAATGACGGTATTCGCCTTTATCACCTGCGTCATGAGTCACTTCTGACTCTTTAACTTCACGCTCAACGGCATTTCCGTTGATATCATAAATATCTACACTACGACGCATCACTTCTGCCACGTCTCCCTCTTCTAAAAATGAGAAGGAACGGGTAACAGGAAGTAGAGCCAATTGATCAGAGGCAACAAAGTTCTCACCTAACCCATAGCCGATAACTAGCGGGCTGCCCGAGCGAGCAACTATCATGCGCTCACTGTCACGGCGATCAATAACAACAGTGCCATAAGCACCTTTAAGCTGTTTAACCGTAGCTTGAACCGCAGCGAGTAGTGTCAAATTGGACTTTATTTCATGATGTACTAAATGACAGATAACTTCGGTATCCGTCTCTGAGGCAAAGCTATATCCCAAGCCTTTTAGCATCTTGCGCAGCTTGTTATGGTTTTCTATGATGCCGTTATGTACAACCGCAATATCACCTTGTGATTGATGTGGGTGTGCATTACGTTCACTTGGCTCACCATGGGTTGCCCAGCGAGTATGGGCGATACCTGTTCCACCACTTATTGGGGTAGCGTCCAATGCGCGAGATAACTCCTGTACCTTACCCACACGGCGAGTACTGCTAAGTTCAGCATTATTAATTACCGCAATACCCGCTGAATCGTAGCCGCGATACTCTAGGCGACGTAAACCTTCAAGCAGTATTTCAGCCACATCTCTTTGCGCTACAGCACCAACAATTCCGCACATATTAATACCTTAAATGTAATATAAGTTTAAACGTTAAAATAAACTTAGCCGAAATAAGGCAGCTGCCTTGGCTATATTTGGCTTATTGACTGATTCTTACTTGACTAGAAGTTGAGTCATCTCTCAGGAAACTGAAACCGATCACCATATCACCTCTGTAGCAAGCCAACTTTTTTAACGTACTGAGTTCTTTACGAATGGTGACTTCTGATATTTTTAAAGGTAAATTATAGACAAACGAAATATAGTTGCAAATAATTTGACTATATTGGCATAATTAATAGTTAAGAAAAACGATAAGAATAAAAAAGGCAGCCTCTTGGCTGCCTTTTTGTTGAATGGTAAATTTAGTTTACCCTTGCGTTAGAACTTAGCTTTTAGTGCTAACGTAAAGTTACGTCCTTCACCTACAGCCACATCAGTAACCCCGCCACCTGCTAAGTAATCGGTATCAAATAAGTTTTGAACATTAAAACGCGCACTAACATCGCTGCCCATAATCTCCATTGTGTAAGCTGCACCTAAATCGAAACGTACATAATCGTCTTTAGTCACATCATTAGTGGTATTAGCGAAACGCTCACCAACATAAATAGCACCAATGTTGAATGCCAAGTTATCGGTCATCTCATAACGAGTCCAAATATTTGCTGACAATTCAGGCGCATCGACAGGTGCCATACCATCAAGTGAATCACTATCTGGACGCACATATTCGGCATCTAGGTACATCATTGAACCTGTCAAAAACCAGTTGTCGCTGACCTGACCTTGAGCACCCATCTCGAAACCTTTATGGCGCTGCTCACCACTTTGTGTCGTAATGGTTTGATCTCCACCAACAATTGGAGTCTCTAAATCTTCTGAAATAGTGACATTTGAAACTGTTATATCAAATATTGCACCCGTTAACAGTAAGCTACCATCAAACAATTCCCACTTAGCTCCAATCTCATATTGTTCGCCATACTCTGGCTCGAGATTCATCCCCTCATTAACATCAAATTCAGTACTCACCATACTTTGAGGTGTGAAGCTCTTTGAATAGTTAACATAGATACTAGTGTTAGCAATAGGTGAATAAATAACACCAAACTTAGGCGATACTGCATAGCTATTATTACCCTCACCATCTTTCTTTTGTTCATCATAACGTACACCAGCAAGTACTTGCCAATTGTCATTGATGGTGATCAAATCCTGAACATAGAAGCCATAATGCTTATAATCACTATCAGACAAGGTCGCGTTATGGTAATCGAGATCTGGAGTAGGAACAGGGTTTCCTGGCATTACAGTAATATAAGTAAGGGGGTTACCCGCAGAGTCAAATTCATCTGATGATGCGTAACGCTCTCTCTGCACTCCATAATAGTATTCTAGTATGTTAGCACCGAGAAGAAATTGATGATCTAGCCCACCCACTGAGAAGTTACCGACAAAGTCGACATAACCTGTTGTGTGCTGCCAGTCGTCGTAACGGTCGAATGGTTTAATAGAATAACCATCGGTAAATGGATCTTCTGAATTAGCAAATAGTGAAGGAGAAGAGTCTAATCGCTGACGATTAAACTGTTGATGGTTATATCCCGAATTTACCTTCCAATCATCATTGATGTGGTAAACAATATCAGCGCTCAAGTTAGAAATAGTATTATCGGTAAAAGCCCATGGCTGATCCCAGATAATATCGTTACCACCGATTAAGTCACCATTAGAGTCTAACCAACCACCACGGTCAATCCCTGTCTTATCTTGGGTGTGATCGTATTTTATTGACAATAAAAGATCATCGGTAATATCAAATTCTAGGTTCAAGTAACCTAACCAACGATCACGCTCCTGATTCGTGCCATCTTGATACTCTCTCCAATATTGAGTGTCCTGCTTAACCAGTACGGCACGGTAACGAATAGTCTCAGCTTCATTAATTGCACCACTGGCATCTAACTGAAAACGAGTAGAACCATGGTCATCTATATCGAAACCAAGATCGAAAAGAGTCTCTGTAGTCGGCTTTTTAGTCACCATATTGATCAAGCCACCAGGACCTGATTGTCCGTACAACATACTAGAAGGGCCTTTAAGGACTTCAACTTGTTGTAAGGTTTCAATTGGCTGTATATAGTGAGACCACTGTTGGTGACCATTAATTAAATAACCAGAACCTGAAGATAGCTCGAAACCACGAATACTGAATACTTGTCGGTTCCATTTTTCTGAGCCACCTGTAACACTAGAATCATTCACTAGCACTTCAGAGAGATTGGTTGCTAACTGTTCATCAGTGATAAAACTAGGAATAACATTGACAGACTGAGGGGTGTCCATAAGACTAATATCACCACGCATAGCACCTGAAGCACTGCCTATCTTATAGTCATTAAAGCTACGGCCAGTTACCGATATACGCTCAATGTTTTTAGTAGATACAGCTTCAGAATCTTGCTCTTGTGCAGTTTTATCTTCTGCAAGGGCAGGAAATACAGCAAGAGCAGAGACAACTGCAATAGTTAATGGTGAGACTTTAAAACAGCGAGAACGTAGTGACATAGCCAACCTTAAATAGTAAATATTAAGTTATAAAGGTTAAGTATTAAAGGCTAAACAGTTAACACAAAACACTAAACGAAAGTTGGCAGTAATATAAATAAGAATGGTTTCCATTTAAACCAACTTACACCATAAATGTGATCTAGCTCAGGGTTTTAAAAAATAAAAAGGTTAAATATAATTATTTTTACATCCTCATTATTAATTACCCATTTTTTTCTTAACGTTGATAGCTATAAACTAAAGAAGCGACCCTATTTTGTCGCTTCTAAACACTCATTTATGTACTTATTTAAATTTTTTCACCGGCCTAACCCAGCCACTCAGATGACGCTGCTTCACCCGGGTTATCACCAACTCATTCTCGGCAACATTACTTGTGATAGTTGAACCCGCACCTAAAGTTGCACCTTTACCAATCGTCACTGGCGCAATGAGCTGAGTATCACTACCGACAAATACATTATCTTCGATAATTGTGAGGTGCTTGTTAACACCGTCATAATTACAGGTGATCGTACCTGCACCTATATTTACGCCAGCGCCTATTCTTGCATCACCAATATAAGCTAAATGACCCGCCTTAGAACCCTTACCCAATACAGCCTGCTTCATCTCGACAAAGTTACCGACATGAGCATCTGTTTTCAATTCAGCGCCTGGGCGTAGACGCGCAAAAGGTCCTACACTGGCTTTAACACCCACCTTGGCACTCTCTACAATAGAATAGGGCTTAATTTCGGCGTTATCAGCAATCTCACAATCGATAAGAATGACGCCAGCACCGATAGTTACATTATTACCAATGCTGACTTTACCCTTAATTATCACATTAATATCTATCATCACATCCATACCCACAGTCACATCACCACGAATATCGATACGAGCTGGATCTCTTAAGTTTGCACCTGCAAGCATTAGGTTTTCGGCAGCTCTCCTCTGGTAAGCACGTTCTAAATGTGCCAGTTGTACACGGTTATTAGCTCCTTCAACTTCAACTGTCGATTCGGGCTGTGCTGTTGTTATAACAATACCGTCTCTCCTCGCTATTGCCACAATATCTGTAAGGTAGTATTCACCTTGTGCATTGTCTGATGATAACTGTCCAAGCCACTTTTTGAGTTGCTTACCCGGCGCCGCCATAATGCCAGTATTGACCTCTTGGATCAGTAACTGCTCTGCATTAGCATCTTTTTGCTCGATGATACCAACAACCTTTCCCTGCTCTTGACCTTCACAAGGAGTCCGCACTATACGACCATAACCTGTGGGGTTAGGCAAGTTGACAGTGAGAATGGCTAAACCATTATCCTCACGGGCAGCAAGCAATGTATCAAGCGTGGATGCTTGAATAAGAGGCACATCACCGTAAAGAATAAGCACGGTATCATCATCCTTGATATAAGCGTTTGCCTGAGCCACGGCATGACCCGTACCTAACTGTTCAGCTTGAAGCACCCAATTAAGCTGCTGATCACCTAAGACACTTTGTAGTTTATCTGCACCATGGCCATACACTAATTGAATAGCATCGCAGTCCACGCTATGAGCGGTATCGATCACGTGCTGCAGCATACTTTTATGTGCTATTGGGTGTAAAACTTTCGGAAGATCTGAGCGCATGCGGGTTCCCTTACCTGCGGCCAAAATAACTACGTTCAACGCCATGGGGTTATCCTTGAGCTAATGCCGATAAAAATGGGGGAATAAATTTTTGTGGAGCTGATTTTAACGGAAAAGCAGAGGAAAAGCGAAGAAGGTCATAGCTTGGACTAAGATGAAGACTATGCCAAATCGACGCTGTAAGCTAAAAAACTCTAGAAAGTTGGTTAGAGGATAGTGTCATACTCATCAACAGTAATTCTAAAATAGTTTCAAAATCTAGCTTTTAATTTGACCCAAAATTCGCCTGAAACACGAGAAATGAAGTCTCTCTTATAAAATAATTTCGACTTGCGCAGCAAACAATAAAAAAGGCGCCTAAAGGCGCCTTTTTTCATCAAACAATAACCTTATCTGGCAATGTTCTTCTTGATGGTATCGACAACGCGCAATTGAGCGATAGCCTGGGCTAACTCAACCGCTGCTACTGCATAGTTAAAATCAGCACCCGCTTCGGCAATCGCGACTTCAGCGCGGTGTTTAGCTTCTACAGCTG
>JBAHZX010000097.1:0-9804 GCA_037132815.1 Shewanella sp. | reverse complement strand
GTATCGTGGCTGCTGAGTGAGCTGTTGGTATTGTTTGTTCATGACAGACTCTGAGTTTTTGTGTGAGAACTAAAATTCTGCCTTCAGCTCTCTCACTTATCAACCTTCATCTGTTGCACTTATTCTATTACTCCAGCGATGCTTAAGCACTTTTACACGTTTATATTTAAATAACCGACTTGAATACAAGTGATAACATTAAAAACATCACATGAAAACTTATCTATTATTTATTACTAAGTTTGTGATAATCATCAAAACAAAATTAAATAACAACCTTTATATTTTATTTAACATTTAGTTGGTAGGCGGATGCTGTGATAATAAAAGATAAATTTGATAGATACCGCAGGCAATTTTTAAAGGCTAGTACATCAGCTGGTGCATTAACAGGTTTATTGGGGTGTCAATCATTAAAACCAATGGTCAATGCTATTGAAACTGAACTTCCAGTTATAGATTTACGAACTAATACAGGCAAGTGGCTCCCCACAACTTGTCAAGGTTGTACCTCTTTTTGTCCGACTCAGGTTTATATTATGGATGGCAGGGCAGTTAAAGTGCGCGGAAACCCTTACTCAAAAATTCATGACACGTTGACTTGTCCAAGACAGCACCTTAGCTTACAGATGGTTTATGACCCTGATCGTCTAACAACACCAATGAAAAGAACAAATCCCGAGAAGGGCCGCTATGTTGATCCTAAATTTGTCCCTATAACGTGGGATGAAGCTTTAGACTTATTAGCAGACAAAATCATTGCCTTAAGAGCTAAGAATAAAACACATAAATATGCGCTATTACGCGGTCGGTTTTCTCATGTAAGTGACCTGTTATATAAACAGTTAACTAAATTAATTGGCTCACCAAATAGTATCTCACATAGCGCAATATGTGCTGAAGCTCATAAAATGGGACCCTACTTTCAAGAAGGTAATTGGGGATATAACCAATATGATATCAAGCATACAAAATTTATCCTATCATTTGGCGCAGATCCTATCGCAAGTAATCGCCAAGTTAGCTACTACTCTAGCGAGTGGGGGAACACATTAGATAAAGCAAAAGTGATTGTAGTTGATCCACGTTTATCCATATCAGCCGCTAAGGCTCATAAATGGATACCTATAGAAACAGGTCAAGACTCTGCATTAGCACTAGCAATCGCACATGTAGCCCTCGTGGAAGGTGTTTGGTACAAACCATTTGTTGGTGACTTTAAAAATGGGGAAAATCAGTTTATTGCTGGTAAAAAAATAGACGTTTCACTCTTTGAAGATAAACATAGTTACGGTTTGGTAAAGTGGTGGAACTTAACACTTAAGGATTACACTCCACAATGGGCTGAATCTGTTACTGGGATTTCAGTTAAAGAGATCCAAGATATTGCAACACAGATGGGATCGGCAGCTCCCGCAATACAGGTTTGGACAGCACGTGGCGCAGTGATGCAAACCAGAGGTACATATACCTCAATGGCTTGTCATGCTTTAAATGGTCTATTTGGGGCCATTGATAGCAAAGGTGGTCTATTCCCTTATAACAAGGTACCACTCAATAAAAGCTTCCCCGACTCGAAACTTTATATGGATGACATTGCTAAAAAAGGCACGACGTTTGAACGAATTGATCAAGGCGGCCGTTTAAACTTCCCCGCACTTAAAAAAGGTAAATCCGGTGGAGCTATAGTCACTGACAATGTGGCTAATGCAATAAATGCAGCAGACCCCTATAATATTGAGGTAATGATTGCTTACTTCAATAACTTTGTTTTCACAGGCACAGAAACTAAGAGGTGGGAGGATGCTCTATCTAAAGTTGACTTTGTCGCTCACATCACCACCAACGTCTCTGAGTTTAGTATGTTCTCCGATCTGTTATTACCAGCATCTCATCACATGTTTGAAAAATGGGCAGTACTAACCTCATCTGGCAATGGTTATAGTAATGCCTCAATACAACGGCCAAGTATCAAGAGAATGTATGATACTCGCCAAGATGAAACTGAAATCCCCTATATGCTCGCTAAAAAGCTTGCTGAAAAAGGTTTTGATGCTCCATGGCGTTATATTAATGAACAAATTCTTGACCCTGAAACAGGCAAAGCGGCCAAAGACTCAGAGGAGTTTGCACAACTAGCTGTTAAATATGTCACTGCACCTCTATGGCAACAAGATACCTCTAAATATGGTGAAAAACTGTCTAGTTGGAAAGAGTTTGTTGAAAAAGGAGTCTGGAATTCCCACCCCTATGAATATCAAAGTCGTTGGGGGAAATTCAAAACAAAGTCAGGAAAATTTGAGTTTTACTCAAAGACGTTAGAGAAAGCATTAACGGAGCATGCTGACAAACACGGTACCTCAATTGATCATGTACTTGAAGTATGTGAATACACCACGATAGGCAATCGAGCCTTTGTGCCTAACTATCAGCCACCGATAAGAGATGGAGACGCCAAAAAGTATCCGCTGCTATTAGTAGACCAAAAATCTCGCTTAAATCATGAAAGCCGTTCGGCAAATTTACCTTGGTATTATGAATTTAAAGATTTAGATCCAGGTGATATTGCAGGTGAGGATGTCGCAAAAATAAACCCCATAGATGGTAAAAAGCTAGGATTGAAGTCCGGTGATCTAGTTAAAATAATCAGCACTGTGGGAGAGTTAACTTGCTCTGTTAACCTTTGGGAAGGCGTACGTCCAGGCCATGTAGCTAAGTGCTTCGGACAAGGCCATTGGGCTTGTGGTCGATATGCAGCGAAAGAGTTCGGTAAGCAGGAACGAGGGGGAAATAACAATGACATTATTCCTAGTCGTTTTGATCGATTGAGTGGGTCCACGGCATATTACGGGCACATTCGAATCAGAATCGAAAAAGTATGAGGTTAAAAAATGAAATTAGGAATGCTAATTGATTTGCAAAAGTGTGTTGGCTGTGGAGGCTGTGACTTAGCCTGCAAAACTGAAAACAACACCCCTGACGGTATAACTTGGAGTTACCATATAAACCAAACCCAAGGTAAATTTCCTGATGTGGTTTACAGTTATATTCCAATAATGTGTAATCACTGTGATAATGCTGCTTGTGTAAATGTATGCCCAACAGGCGCCATGCATAAAGTGCAAAATGGTTTAACTTTACACAACACTGAAGAATGTATTGGGTGTCGTAAATGCGAGAGAGCTTGTCCGTATAATGCCATTAGTTATAACAAATCTAAACCACACAGAGCTTGGCAAGATGACCACGCTGTGATAAGTGGCGGTACAACGTCGCCTAAAGAAGTATTAAATAGAGTTGGGGCAAAATACACACCAACAGAAAACCCTGAAATAACTGATACGTATCCACTCAGCCGTCCAAGGCTAACAGTAGAAAAATGTACAATGTGTGATCATAGGCTAAACCTAGGTTTAAACCCCACTTGTATTGATGCTTGTCCATCAGGCGCTAGAGTCTTTGGTGATTTAGATAATCATAATAGTGAAATATCAAGTTTATTGAGACTACATGGAGGAAAACAGCTTAAACCTGAAGCAGGGACGCAACCCAATGTTTATTATGTACGGAGCTTCAATGTGATCTAAGAACTATGTAGTCAGTAGTAGCCGTAAGAAGCTCCCTGAGAGGGAGCTTTGTAAAACAGAAGCCTGTATAAATTAAAAAACAGTGTGAAATCTCAGCATAGCTAGCCCTGAGCCTTTAAAAGTCCAAACATGACAACCTACATCACAGAAAATTCAAAAAACAGACTCAGTTAACGCTTGTGTTATCAGCATCTGTGTGGCCTACTCTGCCCGACAAAACACAAATATTAATTAAACCTTAATTTTGAATTAATCCTGTCCTCGCTGCACAATAATAAATCTGTTGTAGGAACTGATGTATGCTCAACATATTCCTGATTTCCCTCGCTGTTTTAGCCCTATTAAGTATCATTTTCGAAGAGATCACTCATCTCAATAAAACCAAGACAACCCTATTTTTCGGGTGTATCTCATGGATTGTACTATTTATCTCAGCAGGTGATGCTAGCCATGAGAAACTCATTGAAGCTGAGCTCAACGAAAACCTACTCGAGATAGCAAGCCTCTGGCTGTTCCTCATGTCCACCATGACATTCGTGGCTTATCTCAATGCAAAAGGCATGATCCAGATACTGGTACAGAAAATTTTCCCCCAAAGAATATCTGTTCGTTTACTCATGATTCAAGTTGCTTTATTCTCTCTGATTCTGTCCGCTATCTGTGATAATGTCACTGCGACTCTGGTCTCTCTGGGCTTGTTAACGACCTTTAAGCTCGACAGTCAGATGCGGCGACGCATGGCGGTGTTAATCATCTTTGCCGTCAACTCAGGTGGTGTTTCCTTGATCACTGGTGATGTCACTACCTTGATGATCTTTCTTGCTGGTCACGTTCAGATGTCCGAACTCATGATGCTATTTATACCCGCATCTGTCAGTGTGATGCTATTAGCTATTTTGTTTTCCCTCAAGGCTGAAGGCCATGTCAGCACCACACCAATAACCCGAAGCTTTCAAAAAATCGATGTGATTATTGCCATGATATTCTTCTCCACCATAGTGGCGACCATGGCACTGAATGTCCTCTTTGGCATCCCGCCTGTACTGACTTTTTTAACCGGTTTATCTATTATGTTTTTGGTCGGGCATACCTCGCGCACAAATAAAGAGGAGTTACAGATCCTCGAATATATCAGGCAAGTTGAATATGATACCTTACTATTTTTCCTAGGAATCTTACTGTTGGTTGGTATGCTTAAGGAAATTGGTACCTTAGACCTGCTCACTCAGGTCTACGCTCAATTTGATCCAAACATCTCGAACTTTGTCACAGGCATAGGCTCAGCTTTACTCGATAACGTGCCGCTAACCGCTGCACTGTTGAAAGCCGAACCTATACTTAATACGCCTGAATGGCTAGGATTAACATACTCGGTAGGTGTGGGCGGTTCACTGCTCGTCATAGGCTCAGCGTCAGGTATCATCGCGATGAGTAAGATTAAAGAACTCACCTTTATCAGCTATCTTAGGTACGTACCTGCGCTGCTATTGTGCTATAGCGTAGGTTACGTGTTAACCCTATTTTTATCATATAAATTATTTGGCTAAGCTCACCGAGAAAATTGATTAAAAAAGGGTGCCGATTGGCACCCTTTTTTATCTTAATCTGTCTTGCTTCTAGCCTATATCGCCGGTACCTTAAACTCAGTGCCTTGTATAGATAGCACCACATCTCTGGGCCTTATTTCAATAATTTCTAACTTACCACCTATACTGTCACCTTCCTGTAACTCTGCCCCGTCGACATTAAGCCAACGATTATTAGGGTTGGTGGAATACACATGAGCGGTAATATTAAATTCTGGCACCTGCAACTGGAGTCCGGCAGGTAGCTGACCATACTTTGGCAGGCTATCTGGTTTTGTTGCTGGTATAGGATCAAGTTCAAACGCAGTCATGGGTGCCGCCAGAGAATTTTTTACTTCGACTGCTTTTAACGCAGCCTCAAAGACAGCCACTAAATTATTTTCATCTTGATAGTTTTTAGGCGTAGCAGAATCCGTTTCCAATCCAACCTCAGATGCGGCTTGATTGACTTCAAACTTCAGGGCAGCAAGCATATCTTGGCCTTTCTGATTGGCATTAGCCCCTAGTATGATCGGCTCACCAGCTAAGCGACTCGTTGAAATTGAAGCAGGCTCTACATACTCTGATACCTGTGGCTTAGGATTATTATAAAAATAACGCTCAGCTCTGGGACGATCCGTTGCTAAAGGCAAGGCCACCTTTCCCGCAAGTCTCACGCTCTGCTTATTTTCTAATGAAATGTGTTGAGGAGATATAGTTGGTTTTTCTTTAGGCTCTTGCTGAAGTGTCGGTGCCAATTTAGGTTCAGATACTTGACTGAAATTACCGACAAGATAACCCTGGCCTAACCAAACTATAATGCTCAAAAGTATAAGAATGAATACACCAAATAGGATAATTAAATTTCTCTGGCTATTACCAGAGAAATTATCATATTGAGCCCTAGGCGTTAATACGGGATCGATACAAGCATCCTGCTCTTGGTTTTTAGCACGTGTCACCGCATCAAGTAAAATGGACATTAGTCACTCCTTCTTGCTTCAACTAACCTAGGTCCTTCCACGCTAAGATAGAGGTTAAGCTGAACTAATGTCTGACTTCCAGCAATGGCATCGGCTCTAAGGCCATGCTCACGTTGGAAACGCATCAACTTATTTTCTAATTTCGCATCAAAGCCATTGACTAATCTTGGGGCTGTTTGATCAATTTTGGCTAAACTATTTTCAAGCCATTGGATTTGTTCTGAGTTAGATCCTTGTCCAATCTCTCTTGGCTGGCTGTTCGGTGCTTGCCACAAAATTTCGAATGTACCGCTAAAGTGACGCGTAAACCAATCTCTATCGACCCAAAGTTGTTGTTCATTAAGTTGCAATAACAACTGTTCGCCATGGCGTGAAACCACTGTGCCATAAAAATCCTGTTGTTGACTATCGATAAGATAAACGACAGCGGGAAAGTTAAGGCGAATTAACGAATTCCAATTTCCCTGCTGCTGGAAACACGAAAGACCCTGCTGTTCTGCTGATTGGCAGGCAGACAGGCCAATATATGGCACTCGGTCCCAAAGGCCTAAGATACTGGCATAGGCAGTATCTATGTCTCTACTTTGTGCTATCGCTCCATTGAGTACCCTTTGATTAGAACTAGAAACCCGATCCTTATTTTCCTGTAGTGAAGATTGTGGGGCTAGATTGCTGTTCGTAGAACCTGCAACTGAACTTATAGTTGAACTCGCGGTTGAGCTCTCATTAAAAATAGCTTTCCCTTCCCATAACATAACGCCTAAAACACAGCTAAGCGTCAGTGCCGATCCGATAGCAATAGGCAAGATAAAACTTCGCTGTTTTATATCTAAGCCAAGCACTTCGGTGGCTGCAGAGCTCACCATTTTTCGATCAATAGGCACTTTAGATTGAGCGTAGCTCGCCATTAATGCACGCTCACAAAGCAAATTAATCAACCTTGGGATCCCACCACTGTATTTATGTAGCGCCTTGATTGACTTCGTATTAAACAAGGGCTCATGACGACCCGCTACCTTAAGTCTATGCTGCACATAAAGACCTACCTCTTCGAGCGTAAGAGGAAGTAAATGATAACGTGCAGTAATTCTCTGAGCAAGCTGACGAAGTTCTTGCCTTCTCAGTAATTGTTGTAACTCAGGTTGACCGATTAAGATAACCTGCAACAGTTTCTTGGTGTCTGTTTCCAGATTGGTTAACAGCCGCAACTGCTCTAGCACTTCGGCTCTGAGATGCTGGGCCTCATCGATGATCAAAACAGTATTTCTGCCTTTTTCATGATTACCCAACAGAAACTGACTCAAAAGATCCGTGAGCTGTTTTAGGCTAGGGTCTTTGTCATAAATAATACTAAGCTCATCACAGAGGCTGGCCAGCAGCTCCTGCTCTGTCAATGATGGGTTTAAAATAAATGCAGTATCTGTATTATCAGGGAGCTGATTAAGCAGGCAGCGAGATACCGTCGTCTTACCTGTGCCAACTTCACCGGTTAATAATACAAAACCACCCGTTTCACCCAGCCCATAAGTCAAATGAGCCAAAGCCTCTCGGTGCCTATCACTTAAAAATAAATAATGAGGATTAGGTGCGATAGAAAAAGGGTTATCGCTTAAACCAAAAAACGCCTTATACATACTGAAATCAATCCTTAGACTGTCACTTATCGATTACAAAAAACAGTTCAAACTAAAGCTAACCGCCCATTTTGTCAAAAAATGCTGTGTAAAAAGTGATAAAAGACCATAAATTAAGCATCAGAGCGACACTGAATCAAATAGGCTAATACATGTTAAGATTTATCCCACCTAGTTCATACATAAAAACTGTGATTTAAATTGTGAAAATTTACCTCGTTGGCGGCGCTGTCCGCGATAGTCTACTCAAGCTACCAATCAAAGATAGGGATTATTTGGTAGTAGGTGCAACACAAGAGCAGATGTTAGCCAAGGGCTTTCATCGTGTAGGCAAGGATTTCCCAGTATTTTTACACCCGGAGACTCAGCAGGAATACGCCTTAGCCAGAACGGAGAGAAAAACGGGTTCAGGTTACGGAGGCTTCACCTGTCACGCCAACCCAGATGTGACCCTAGAGCAAGATTTACTACGTCGAGATCTAACCGTCAATGCCATAGCCCAAGATAGTGATGGTAATTTATATGACCCCTATGGCGGTGAAGATGATCTAAACAACAGGCTGCTAAGACATGTATCCGATGCCTTCACCGAAGACCCCTTAAGAGTACTCAGAGTCGCCAGATTTGCCGCAAGGTTCCATGCCCAAGGTTTCACCATTGCCGATGAAACCCTCACTATGATGGCCAACATAAGTCAAAGCGGCGAATTAGAAGCCTTAACAGCAGAAAGGGTATTTCAGGAATTGAACAAGGCCCTGAGTACCGACAATCCACACATATTTATCGATGTACTCCAGCAATGTGACGCCCTAGAAGTTCTTTTCCCCGAGATAAATGCCCTGTTCGGTGTGCCTCAACCTGCAAAGTGGCACCCTGAGATAGATACAGGAATACATACCCTAATGGTGCTCAAACAAGCCGCTAAGCTCACCAAAGATAATTCGGTACGATTTGCCGCTCTGATGCACGATCTAGGTAAAGCCCTGAGCCCTAAGGAACACTTACCTAAACACCATGGTCATGAGCAGAAAGGCTTAGCGCCAATCAAGGCCTTGTGCAAGCGAATAAAGGCACCCACCGACTACCAAAACCTAGCACTGCTTGTGAGTGAGCTTCACCAAAACATCCACAATATTGACCAGTTACGGCCCGAAACTTTGATCAAACTCTTCGATAAGGCCGACCTGTGGCGTAAACCCCAACGTCTCGAACAGATAGCTCTAGCCTGTGAAGCTGATGCTAAGGGCAGACTCGGATTCGAAAATCAAGCTTACCCCCAAGCCCTTTACTTTAAGCACACCTTCGAAGCCGCAAATGCGGTTGCGATAAAACCTATTATTGACGCAGGTTTTAAGGGCGCAGAAATAAAACAGCAATTACAAATAAAGCGTATTGAAATTGTCTCGAAAGTGAAAAGTAACCTTAATAAAAATGCGCCATAATAGTCCTCGGTGAAGACTATTTCTCATGAATTGGTTACAAATTGACACCAAATAATCAAAAAACAGGCGTTGAAGTTGCATTTAGCAGTAAATTAGTTAAGGTATTCAGGCCTTATGGTGAAAATGCATAGCAATATAAATCAGCTATGCCATAATCTATCTGTTGCAGTTGTATAGTACAGCTGCTCCATATCTATCCAACCTATTTAAAGGGATTTCCCAATGAACAAAAAAGTACTTATGATTGCTGGTGTGGCAATGACAGCCCTACTAGGTGGCTGTGCCAACACTACAGCTCTAGAAGAAAGCATTTCTAACCTAGGTAACAAGGTTGATCAACTTTCTTCTGAAGTTAGCTCTCTGAAGTCTGAGCAAGGTGCTCTTTCTGCAGACGTTAAAGATGCAAAAGCAGCTGCTATGGATGCACAAGCCGAAGCTCAACGTGCTAACGCTCGCATCGACAACGTTGCTTCTTCTTACAAGAAGTAATTTGTCTGGGAATGACTCTTAGTTTTCACTAAGTGAATCCCAAAGGCTTGGTTATGGTGGCTAAATATGACACAAACCAAGCCTTAAATTTTTCCGCATTAAAA
>JBAHZX010000074.1:0-11719 GCA_037132815.1 Shewanella sp. | reverse complement strand
TAGGTTTAGGTAATTCAAACACCTGATGACGGTAACTCACTGACGAGTTGGCAATGACTTCACCACCACAATCAGCACAACATGAATCGGGTAAGCAAGCGACTTGCTCATCGGTTTTGCTGAGTTCAGCTAGTGGTCTTTATGCCCCGTATGTCCAGGTTGAGCGCCAACCTTATTTCCACTACGAGGCGTTTGAGCTTTTTTCGCTCGGCCTTATCCGTAGGGGAGTCAGAGGATGGTGATTTAGATGAATCGCGAGAACTGAGTGTAAGCCTGCCTTCATATTCACGTAGTTTTTGCCAAAGCTCACGGATAAACAGGTTAGCTTCGCTGATATTATCAACCATAGGCGGCTCTTTTTCACATTGTTTTTTCTTTTTCATGTCTACATGATGACATCAAAAAATGATCGTTCAAGCGGATAATTTGATCCAAAAAAAATCATCGAATTAGAAGAGTTGATCTTCTATACAGGCATCATATTGCTAGTCAATGGGGGGGCGGTGAACGGTTACGACTATATAGCGGTTAACCAAAATTATTGCTAAAAATTAATAATTTTTATTTTCTAAAAAAATAAAGTACTGAGTGTTTTCACATTCTGTACTTTATCAGTCTGTTATAAAATATAACCTATCGTTGCTTGATCGAATTACTATTAATGCCAAAGGACCTTTTTAAATCAGCAGAGTAAAGGTAGTAAACACTAATATTTATGAAGGTGAGCCTTTGCGACTACCTTTATTTGGCATGTTATCAGGTTGTAGAATGAGTGTTCCACGCATATCTTTGCATATACCTGTTATTGAATCACCGTCTCTGCTAGTAAACTCAGCGCTATCACCTGCACTTTTATCTTCACAGGCAGAAATAGCTTCAGGTGGTGGCCCTTTACGACCAGTAGGCTCTTCGTTAGCAAGTGAATATTGACTAGCTAATAATAGAGTCAAAGAAGTTAGTACTAACTTTATATTCATTATTTTTCTCTCTCTTAAATTTAAGGTGATTTATAGTAATTTCAAATGTATCTATTCAAGATATGCCTTTAGTGCTTTACCTGGGATAGAGCTTTGAGCCGCCACCGCAAATGCCGCCCAACGAGCGCCTTCTTGCATGGCATCTATAATTTTAAGTCCAGT
This sequence comes from Shewanella sp., assembly GCA_037132815.1. Classification (GTDB taxonomy): domain Bacteria; phylum Pseudomonadota; class Gammaproteobacteria; order Enterobacterales; family Shewanellaceae; genus Shewanella. Next base: position 10,580 of record JBAHZX010000074.1, on the reverse strand, counting down.
TGTCATGCCATGAATAAGGCCTGATGCATAAGCATCTCCGGCACCGGTAGTATCGACAACATTAGCAGGTATTGCATCCACATGTGTACTATCATTAACGGAATACACAATTGCACCCGTAGCACCATCTGTAACGATGAAATACTGAAGAGAGTCTCCTGCAATGCTCAATCCATATTGCCAAGGCACTAGATTGCTGCGCCCTTGCATATCAGTCTTAGAGGCAATCAAAATATGGCAAGGCCTAGGTCGGTCATCTTTTGCCAATTGAGCAAACACTAAGCTATGCCTCAAGGCCGTTTTAGCCCAACTCACCACGCCCTCGGCCGATGAGTTGAAGTATACGGCATTCCATTGAGACCATACTGGAGGAGCGGCTAGCTCGAAGATGGGTCTCTGTGGTCTGATGATAGTTCGCTCGCCATCCGGCGTCATCACCAATAACATCTCATTGCTAGTTTCATCGTGTCGCTGGATAAGATGACACTCGATCCCCTGCGTACTCGCTTCAGCCAGTAACCAATCACCCACTTTATCACGGCCTACTTGGCTTACCAGAGCGACTCTATGATGTGCCCAGACTAAACCAAGCCCAGTGTTAGCACCGCCGCCCCCCAGCCTTTGTCCACCATCTTGATAATGAAAGCGCCCACCAGTCTGCAGGGGTTTATCCAACCGCAAAATACGGTCACAGTTTAAATTAGCAATCAGAAGAATATTGGCCATTAGCAGATTCGCAATAAATATGTCATAAAATGATGGTAAGGCGTTTTTTCAATGTCGCCAACTCTGATTCAATTAACTTGGGTTATAGGTAAAACTTACTTAATAATAAACATGCCTTCACTTTCAGGATGAGTAAGTTTAAAACCAAATTTCTTATATAAATCAGGCACATCTGCAATTAAGGTAATGTAAGCACCCACTGGAGCTTCTTGCTCGAGATAATTCATGATTTGCTGCATTATCTCACGTCCTAATCCTTGGCCATGATAATCAGGATCGACAGCGACGTCGACAATTTCAAAATTCAATGCCCCATCACCGACTACACGTCCCATGGCGATGACCTTGTGAGATTCATCTTCACCAATCAGGTGAATATGAACGCCATACAAGCTGCGAGGCAGACCTTTCACTACAGCCTCTCTCGGCCTAGATATCAGCCCTGTGATGAATCTTAATCTGATAAAGTCATCTACTGATACGACTTGCTGTGAGACAAATAAGTTAGCAACTAGTTCAGGCATAGGCATTACCCGACGAGGGGCTCCATTCTGAAGCTAGCATGGCATATTGAAATTCACTGCCCCAAGCGCCCTTAAAAAATACATTCTCGATAAAATGAGCTTCTCGCCTAAAACCCACTCTCTCTAACAGCAGCCAAGAAGGAATATTCTCAGTATCCGTGATCGCTATTACTCTATGGGGTTTTAGCTGAGTAAACAGATATGCCAGCAGACCTAGCACGGCTTCGGATGCAAACCCTTGTCCCTGAAAGTCAGGCGCGAAGGTAAAGCCTACCTCAATCTGCTCGTCATCAATAAAATGAACCGCAAGATCACCCAACAACTGGCTCTCCTCTGATTTTGAAGACGTTTTGGTCGTGATCGCCAACTGAAACCAATGACCTTTAGTGGCAAATGGTACCCTTTGCATCTCTTTGAACAAAGCCAGAGCATCCTGATAGATATATTCTTCCCAGCTCTGATACTTAGCCACGTCGGGCAGAGCTCTGTAATCGGCAAAAGGTTGCAGATCATTGAGTTCAAACTCACGACAGATAATGCGTTCAGTCTGAAATAGAACTTTCATATTTTTTATCTCCAAATTTTCACCCAAGAGGGATTCATCACGACTGGTAATAAATCCCTTGTGAAACCTCACCGGAGAGTGGTATCGCCGCTTGCATCTGACCTTTCGGTAAATTATTGACTGAGACCTGATGGACTTCTACACTTATCTCAACGCTCGATAATCGCAAAGAATTATGAATGGTATAATAAGCCTTCGCTCTTTCCTGCGGCGGCCTGAAACTCCCTGATACGTACCATCATCTAAGCTTCTTGTTCAACTCTATCATTAGTACATGCCAAACTACCTGAAACTGAAATATTTTCAACTTACTAAAGAAATAATTCTTAGATCCCAATGATAACTGACCCACTTTGGTATATAAAGAGCTAAGTGTGCACTGGGAAGGCATTAGTTTAACTATTTGAGAGGATCAAAGATTGGGTAAACTTGCTTTTCAGTGCCTGATTAGGTGATACGCTACAGCCATTCTACTTCAAAGTACACGGGGATAAATAGCTATAGGTTAAGTTTTATTTAATCTATAACTAAGGTAAATTGAATTTATTGACACTGATTATCTGGCTATAATCATTAGCCATATTACTTCAATTAGATCTTATGTCTGCCGACAAACAAACAACAACCTTACTTAAAAAGAATCTGCCTTTTTTCTTAATCGCATCCCTATGCCTGTTCCCAGTCATATCTTCGCCTCTTGCCTTAATACTCGGTTTTACCTTAGCAAGTTTGGGTTTAGTACCTGCCAATCTAGATATAGCATCACTGACTAAGCGCTTACTGTCATGTTCAATTATAGGCTTGGGATTTGGTATTCATCTGCAAACTGCTATATCAGTCACCTTAGACAATCTGCTGCTAATCTTAGGATCGATAATTTTCACCTTGGTTTTAGGCTATTTATTGACTAAAACTCTGAGATTCGATGCTAAAACGGGACACTTGATATCGGCTGGCACGGCCATCTGTGGCGGCAGTGCCATCGCAGCGATATCCCCAGCCATCAAAGCTAATAGCGAACAATCTGCTATCGCTTTAGCCACCGTATTTATTCTTAACTCAGTCGCCCTATTTCTCTTTCCCGCCCTAGGACATTTTTTTTCCATGAGCCAGTATGACTTTGGCGTGTGGAGTGCCATTGCGATACATGATACTTCCTCAGTTATCGGTGCAGCTTCGGCCTATGGCGAAGAAGCCCTGACCACCGCAACGACGATCAAACTCGCTCGGGCATTGTGGATCATTCCTATCGCAATGATCAGCGCCCTAGTATTTGGCGGCGACCAAAAAAAAATATCCACTCCTTACTTTATCGGCTTCTACTGCCTCGCCATTGCTGTCGTTTATTGGTTTCCTCAAGGTCAAACCGCTTATCAATCTATCTTTGAATTATCTAAGCGAGTATTGGTTCTGTGTCTGTTCTTGATAGGAACGGGGATCACTGTGGGTAAGATGCGAGCTGCTGGGGCAAAACCTTTGATACTTGGGGTAACACTCTGGTTGTCGATCGGAACAGGTTCACTGCTGTATATTTTATATGTTTAAAAAAATGTTATTTGTCACTAACAAACTTAGATGATTTCGCTGAAGCCGATTTATATCTGAGTACTATCCATAACAAACATATGAAGGCCCCGAGATCTATTAGGGCTCTAGTTAGTCCACTCGTGAGTATTGAAGCAATAACGAAGACTGAACAACATACAACAATTAAGCAGTGCTTCATGTTCTAACCTCCAACAGGCTTTGAATATGGCTGTAACTCAACAACTCCACGTTCACGCTGCATCAGATAACCACTAAGAATAGAAAAAACACAATAAGCGGAGAAATAATAGAAACCCACATCAAAACTCGCGGTGGTTTTTAACAGATCTCCCATTCCCGCCGAGGCATTGCCCGCCATATGGCTCACAATAAGTGCCACCACGAACACATCAGCCATCGACCATTTAGCTATAAGCCCTGTAAACTGGATAAGTTTGGATCTAGCCTGCAGTGTAATAGGAGTTTGCAGTATCAACATCATGATAAGTTTCAGTGCTGGAATGACGACACTAAATAAACCTACCAGAAGTGCAACCAACATATTACCGGATTGATATAGCTCCTTGACCGTTCCCCATATACTACGTGTTTTTTGAAAAACTTCGACCTCACCTTGAATCGTGTCTAACCCTAACATGCTCGACATCATTGTTAACATGTCTCTAGCACTACCACTGTCATCAACCAAATGATCAATCCCAGCTTGGGTCAGCTCTGATTTCTCTATACTTGCACTAAGGTTTAGAATGGGCAGAGTCACCCCTGGGATCAGCAAAGCAAGAGAGAGTAAAATAACAATCACAGGTAATATGCGTTTCATGTTTCGTTCATGCAAAGTAAGTAAGATTAGGCAGTATACCGTAAGAGTCAGCCCGAAGAACCTAATTTAAAAACAGGGCACAGACATATTGTTGAGCTAAATAATCACTCAACTCAAAAACTAGCACTACTATAAAATATCTATGTTCTATTTAATTTTAGTTGAATACACTCGATAGATGACTCCAACCATCGCCTGTTCATACAATTAAAGCATGAGACCTGCACATCATCAATCTGTTCGTCTTCATCATCAGGGCTAAAGTGTGAACAAACACCTGCCGCCTCTCGCGAGGCCTGATAATCTTCGTTACCAAATTTACACCGAAGATTATTGCCATCTTGCTCATACCAAGGTAATAACCCTCTCATCTAATATTCCTTCAAATGTTGCTTAAGAGCATTACACCAACGACCGTTATTACTATAAACCAACAAGGCAAATTGATGCTGCCAATAGACGGCTTTAATTTTTCCACTTATAAACATGCATTCATCTGGCATAAGTAACTCTCCACTTATCGATACGACGCAATCTAACTTAGAGCGTCGCAAAAAATCAGCCACTGAGATATCAATACCAGACTCAACTCGTTCTCGAGTAAAAGGATTCAAATCTGAATCATTGCCACATAAATTAATCTGACCTTTAACTCTCCCATCACGGCCGTTCAGTCTTAATCCTATACCTGCTATCGCACCAATAACACCTTGACCAGTCCCTCCATGCTCACTCAAGCTTATACCCAGCCGATCAGCCAAGTCGTAAGCATCTTGCTTAATTTTAACCTCAAATTTTGCCTGCAAGCCAAACTCAATAAGCGCTTGTTTATCGTAACTTGCCGATAAATCTAAAATAGCTAAACCGGGATCCGAGGCAGCCGCGCTTTGAGATAATAGGTGATCCACAGCAATAGATTTAATCTCAGCTAATGACTTTTTCGACACCAACTCGAAACACATAGCACTATTGTGTGAGGTATAGGGAATATCGGGATGGATAAATAGTTGATGACGAGTGACATACGGGTGACACATCTCTGTGCTATCTAGTAATAAAGTCGCGATTTCTTCAGCGATCTCTCCCGTCCCCTTAGTGCCTATATCATCGGTATCATCAATGCAGATAAGCCAAGATCTTTTATCCGATTCTTGCATTAGGTTTTTCCTTTACTATTTGAATTATTACCTAATAAATCATGTGAACTAAGACGTTCCAATACTGGCGGAACCATGCAAGCTGCGAGAACAGTGAACACCCCACCCTTTAACATGCTGATACCAAATTGAACCAGCGCAACCTGTATTGACATGCCGACCAATAGATCTCCCACCCAACCTTTCATTGCCCATGCAAAGCAACCCACAAGCCCAACAGCAATACACCGCCACCTCAGAGTAAACAGACTCGCTAACACAATTAGGCTTAAATCCATGGCTATGGCTGGTAATGCAAATTTAAGTAAAATTAATGGCCCTCCTTTACCAACACTCAAGGTCATTGCGATGATGCCAGATAACATACCGCAGGCCGAGATCGCCCCACGTCGTCCCACAACGCCATAACAGATGAGATAGAAAAATGTCATCAGAAACATCGAGTGTCCCGACAGTCCCAACTTGAGCCGCAACATGCTTTTAAGTGCCACCAACAAGGTTGCACAAAAACCGATAAATAGTGCATCTTGCAAATTAAAGTTCATTATTTTTTTCATATTATCTCTATTGTGAATACTTATCCTTGCCAATGGGTTGGTTTTTTTGTGCGGCCGTAATATCTTATCTGAGCCGATATTGCCATCTGCTGTGAAAGTTTTAGTAATTGAATTAATAAAGGAAAAACAACACAAGTCATCAGCTCTTGCCAATGTCTTGGGTCTCTTAATGCCTTGGGGGTGATGTTGGCCCCCCTTAAACATTGTACCTGATATATTTCGCGGATTTCTTTGGTCATAAAGGGTAATAAACTGATCGATGCTCCAATGACAAATGCCCATTTAACCGGTAATACCCAAGTAAGAACCTGAGCTATTTTTTCAGGCACTGTAGTTACCGATAACCACCAGCCAGGAATAAATACCAACAGTATTCTAAGTACGGCAATCAGGCCTTGAGCCATTTTACTTTGACCATGAAGCAAATAATAAAGGCTCATGGTGACAACTAGCTGCACTATAAACACCCGCCCTATCACGCCAATATTTCCCTTGAGCAGTAAGCCATGTAAAACTAAAATGCCACTAATAAAGCATAGGATTGGTAGATAGGAATTTGGGACAAAAAATGCAGCACTAGATAATATTAATACCAGTAACAATGATACTGCCGTCATATAGATCCGTAACGACTCAAAGCGTCGAAATGTAGACCTTTCTCTAACGCTAAAAGCACTTTTTCTACCTTTAGCCCACATTCACAAGATCCACCGTTTGATGTTCTTCTTGCAGTTCACCATTATTAATCCTCCAATAGCGCGTTACTGGTGTATTAGGCATCATTCTATGACTTGTTAATAAGATAGCCGTACCTTGCTGACTCAGAGCCACAAGCTGCTGCCATACACGGCAGGTATATAAATGATCTAAGCCGGCAAACGGATCGTCTAACAACAAGACTTTAGGTTTGTATACGCTAATTGATGCCAGAGCAACCAGATGCTGTTGACCATAAGATAAGGTGTGGGGCGAGTGCTGACTTAAATGCTGCAATCCCATCTCATCTAGCACCCGGTCTCCATGGTCTAGCGGCAATCCAAAACGTTTAAGACTAAAGCGTAGTTCTTCCAACACAGAGACTTCAAATAACTGCCTACTAGGGCGCTGGAATAATAAGCCTAATTCATCAGCATAAATACCCAGCTTAGGCTGTTTTGCCAATACCTTAATAGGTAAGGAAGATACACTACACTGCATACCCGCAAGGCTTTTAAGCAAACTGGTCTTTCCGGTTCCATTATCACCGACTAAGGCAACTATTTCACCACTATACAATTGCAACCGCTCAGCACTGGTAAATAAGGGATCTTGGTTTGTAAATTGGAATACCAAAGGATCGATCTGTATATAGCATTCCCCAACGCATGCCTTCTGTGAATGGGTAAACGGGATGGGTTCATGCATAAAACAACCAGGTTTTATCTTGCCACCTTGCAACTGCCAAAAAGAGTCCACCACGGTGTTAAAAACACTTGGGTTATGCTCGATCACAATGATCGCGACCCCATCCTCTTTCAGCGCCTTTAGCACTGAAATCAATTCACTGACGCCAACGTCATCGAGTTGCCCCCAAGGCTCATCCAATAGTAAGATATCAGGATTGAATACCAGCTGGGCCGCAATCATTAAGCGATATTTTTGCCCTAAGGAGAGCGCCTCTATCGGCATCGATAAGCTAACAAATAACCCTACTCGCCTTAAAGCCGCGATGACCTTTGCTCGCATTAATTCTGAAGCTACAGAAAGATTTTCCAGAGCAAATGCAACCTCTGCACCTACACTCTGACGAATAAATTGTGCATTAGGATCTTGCATCACCAAACCCAGCGAGACCCCCTCATAGATAATAAGTTCTCCCTCATAGGGACAAGCTAAAGTCCCTATGATCACATTGAGTAAAGTAGACTTACCCGATCCCGTTGGGCCATTGATACAGTGACATTCACCTCGATTTATCGTTAATGAAATATCATCTAAAATGTAATCTTCATCGCTTCGATAGCGGAAGCTTAAATGAGATAATCTGAGTAAGCTCATATTTTTACCTGTTATATTTTCCAGTTAACTCCAACAAATAACTGTCTACCTACTTGAGGAGTCGCTGCACTCTGGTAGTAATTTTCATCTAACAGATTGGTCGCCCTTAGGTAAAGTTCAAACTTGTCATCAATGAACGACCGACTTAGGCTAAGATCTAATAAGGTGTAATCGTCTAAGCTATTTTCGACCAAAATTTCATTGTCATTGACTTCCTCCTCAACATAGTAGATCTGATCCATGACCCGCTCTAGGTTCATATTAATCCGCACAGAAAAAGGCAGCTCATAATCAGCCTGTAGGCGCAATTGATGGCGTGGACGGTGCTGAAGTGTATCCATACCATCCTCTCCATTTCTGTCTTTTGTATCCAAGAAGCTATAGCTGAATGTCACAGAAAGATCATCGATAGATTGATTATTCAGCGAAAGATCGAGTCCTTTAAATAGATACTGCCCCATATTCTGATATACACCAGATGTATCTTTACTAATATAGTTTTCGACTTCGGTATAATAGCCCGCAACATTAAGTTGAGTATTAACGCCTAGAGCCTGAACTAAACCAAGCTCAAAGTGCTCCGATGTTTCTGCCTCTAATTCATCATTGCCAGTAGACAGATCATAGAGGTTTCTCATGGATGGAAAGCGAATTTTTCTTGCGATGCCAGCATTGATCTTAGTTTGCTCAGATAACTGCCAATAGCCTGCTAACTGTCCTGAGTAATCATTTTCAGATGCAGATTCACGTTCTTGATTATGATATGCAGCACCGATAGTGACACCATAACCATTGTTACTTTGGAACTGATATTCACTTGCAAGTGTATGCAACCAAGCTGAATCATCGAAAATATCGCTATCACCCCCACCGCCACTACCACCGCCGCTACCACTACCACCACCACTGCCATCTCCGAATTGAACTACTGAGATACTTTCATACACTGCTCTCCAAGTTTGATTCTCTGAGATTAATGCAGTTGTCAGCATGCCTGAATCCGCAAAATCGCTTATCAGCTGCAGATTAGCTCCCTGTACGGTAGAACGGCCATCTTGAACACCCTCCAGCAGTTCAAATAATGAACTTGAATATTCTTCTTCGACCATATCGCTCTGATTATGATAACCAAAGCCTCTGAGAGTGAACATCTCACTGAAGCTATGAGCCATACCAAGTTGAAAAGTTTGCGACTGATAATCATCGACACGTTCATACTTAATTTTGTCACTGCTGGTACCATCTCTTGATGGTTTACCCCAATCTCCTGATCGCAGACTCATATTCGCGGTGATCTGTGTATCTTCAGATAGCCAGTAACTTCCTTGAGCATAAATATTATCTAATGTTCTGTCAGAGTTATTTCTAACATCATCTAGCTGATTTTCATTAACGGGATAATCATCGGAAAGTGGGAAACCATCGGTTTGTTGATGAGAAAAAGAAATCAATCCTTGCCAGTTATCACCAGAGCTTGCGGCACTAATATTACCATTGAAGGTATTTTCAGCAGCCCCTTCTAATTGTCCGGACAATAGTGGAGCATTATCACCTTGCTTGGTGATAACATTTATCACACCGCCAGCACCTCCTGGACCATACAATACCGAAGTTGGGCCCACGGAAACTTCGACCGATGCAACTTGACTTGCTGGAATAACACTAGGATCAAACTGTCCGTCTTCAGTCCCATTAGCCGGCACGCCATTGATAAGAAAGGTAACATTACGAGTTTTAAATCCACGAATATCGATCCTTGGGGTCCCTTGGCCACCAGTACGAACGTACAAGCCTGGAACATTCTTGAGAACCTGATCTAAACTTTGTGCACCAGAGGCCTTAATTTCATCCTCATCAATACTCCAGTGAGTCACTGATAGCTCTGTTGCGCTAGCTTTTTCACCATGAACAACAATCACATCGCTGATGTTCAGAATAGGATCACGTTCAATCATTTCATCTGCATAGGCTAAATTACCACTACTTGAAATTGCCATAGCAAGGGCTGATATTGTTATTATTTTACCTTGAGCTTTCATTGTTACCTTAATATCTTAATAAATAAGTTAAATTAACCACCCCACGCCAAGGCTTTCGCTCAGCCTCAAATTCGCTATGCGAAGAAGGGGATTTTCATTAGCTGAAAATCAAGTCCCTTACGCCACAAGCAACGAAGAATTAGACATGCAGAAATTAAGCTATATTCTCAGTATTGAGAGTACTGATATCAAGCAGGCTATGCCTTAAAACAAACCTAGATCAAGTTATTAGAATAATGTCTGTAACCACAACAAGTGAAAGAGACATAATGTCCTATCATTTGGCTGATCAGGACAAAGTTACTCATATGTTAATGGTTCTTTAACAGTGAAGCGAAGGGGGAAGGAAAGTAAAAAGCCGCAATAAAGCTCAAGTTCACAGCTAGAATGACTATCACTTGACAGTTTTTAACGCGCGCTTTACTTTGTGGCAAAGATTCTTATTACAAATTTGTTTTAATGGATCTTAGTCGCTCTTTCATATCGCTACCTACTATTCACTGATCTGTTTGGAGTTTTTAATTGAATACCCTAATGCTGTCACAAGCTGTTTCATCGCTTATCGATAAGCTAAAACAGTTAAATTTCCAGTCGCACTGTGACCCCA
>JBAHZX010000069.1:0-44249 GCA_037132815.1 Shewanella sp. | reverse complement strand
GATGCTGATTTGGAAAAGACAATAAAGGCAAATACCAGTAAAACTCGCTCATACTCTCTGTTTCGCCAAGGTTGTATTTACTATGAACTATTACCAACGATGCGAGAAGAGTGGGCAGAACCTCTAATGGATAATTTTTATTGTTACCTTAAAAATCAGCCTATTTACCGTTCAATCTTCGGGATTATTTAAGATTGAAAAATGAGGGGATCTCTAAGGCTTGCTTTATACAATAGCCTCGCTTATCTGTATTACGATAAAATGCCCTGAAAATCGTTGACTGATTAACACCTAGTTACTAAAAACAATGCGGAATGTCGGGTAAAATCAAGCGGAATTTCATAAGGAAATAATGTAAAATAACGGCAACGCTACCTGCAATACCTTTATTTTATGTCCAAAATTGCTAAAAAAAATGTATATATATCCCACTTAACCATTAACACCCTAGCACTTGATGCTGCATCTTTATTAGCAGCAGAAACCGCATTGTCAAAACAACAGATAAAACAGGCGATGAATAAGGGAGCGGTTTGGTTAACACGAGGCAAACAAACTCATAGGCTGCGTCGAACTAAACGGGTATTGAAACTTGGCGATGAATTACATCTGTATTACAACCAGCAAGTGTTAGATCACAAGGTCAATGCAGCCGAACTGATATTTGATGGCGGACAATACAGCATCTGGTATAAGCCCTATGGCATGCTTTGCCAAGGTTCTAAATGGGGCGATCACACCACCATCAACCGTTACGCCGAGACTCACCTCTCCCCCGACCGCCCAGCATTTATCATTCACCGACTCGACAGAGCCGCTACCGGATTGATACTTATCGGTCACAGTAGAAAAACCACCGCAGCACTGGCTAAGCTATTTGAGCTAAGACAAATTGATAAATACTATCAGGTGATAGTAAAAGGTAAATTTAACTCAGGCATGCACAAATCAGTCACCATTGAGACTGATGTCGATGGCAAAGCAGCCCGCTCACACGCCACATTCTTAGCCTTTGATGAAGACAAAAAACGCTCTTTAGTGCAGGTTAAAATAGAGTCAGGTCGCAAACATCAAATACGCATTCATATGGCATCTGTCGAGCACCCCGTTATTGGTGACAGACTCCACGGTGTAGCAAAAGAAGATGAAATCAACCTACAGCTCACCTCTTGTTATCTCAGATTTACCTGCCCCATCACCAGTGAATTGAAAGAATTTGAGTTACCACCAAGGTTAAGACCCAAACTGGTCGACGTTAAATATTAAACTCTTATCGACAGCTTCAATGTTCACAAAAAATCGCTATGCCGATGAAATATAGCAAAAAATATTGCCAATGCTTAGGGTAATGGTTTCCTAAGGTATCGATGGCTTATTCGGTTAATGATTCAAGCACCCATTTCTGTAGTCCATCAGTATCCGTCATCTTGCCCTCATACAGATATTGCGGAATATAGGACTGATTGTGAGCTCTTGGGCGATCTCGATAGACTTTTTGAGCCAGTGAGAACTGACCCAGGCCACTCTTGAGTGTAACCATGCGTATTTCCAAATAGACTGTATCGGCCGAAGTTTCCTCACCCATATGTACAAGACCTGGAATAGATAAACTGAGATCGGCAAAATCGAGACAAGCACTGCCGCAATAACTGTCGGTCAATAGCACCGTTTTTCCCTTATAGAGGGAATGCTCTGTAATAGGCGTTGGAGCCACTTTAATGTGAGTCTCACCTTCCTCGCTGCTACTGGCCTGTTTGACAAACATATCTCCACTAAGCAAAGATGCCTTCATATCCTGTTTAGTCTGAGAGAAAACTTTGAACATCTCACTGTCAGTACCAAACTGAGTCCGTACTATCTCATTTATGCTATTTAAGTGATTCATATTTTCAGTGCTAACCCGCCACAGTGCGTAACTGTTATCTGGAGCATGCTTGATCACGTTATCGATATATTTTTTACCAAAAAGTTCGGTAGCAAGATCCATTCCCCACTGTGAACTGCCTCCACCATTGCCTCGTACATCAAATACCACTAACTCAGCATTCCTTAAGAACTTTATCTGCTTTATTATGGTATTAAGTTGAATTTCTTCATCTGTATTTGGGTAAAAATTAGGTAGCGTCACCCAATAGTGATTAGGTTTGAGCTCAATGAGCTCAAACTGAGTAGGTAACTGCCCAAGTCTGAGTTTATTCATCAGTGCTGTTGTTAATATTTTTTTCCAGCTCAGTTTGTAGCTCTGCTGTTTACCTAAAATTTCAAATAGGCAAGATTCAGGATGTGTACGCTTACCAATACCATCATTTATCAGTATTTTTGAAGCATAACGAACCTTCATGGAATTAAGTTCAAGGTTATTGAAGCGATACTTTAATATTTCATCATTCATTATCTTAGATGGATTCGTACCATCACAGCTAATCAATGACGCACCTAATGGAGGAAGCTCAGATGGCCAGTTTGTTTCTTGATAAGAGACCCGATAGTGACGGCCTTGCTTAGCAAGACCAATGCCAACCCACGTCTGTTTTCGTGCTTGATAATTAAAACTCACGCCAAAGTGGCCATCGGCAAAACCTGCCACATAATACCTCAAGGTATTGAGTGTATCTTGAAGGGACTCAGCTTGTTTTGCACGAGTAATCCCCTCTCTATACCCTTGCTCCAACCATGCTTTAAAATAGCGGTTCTCATCATCGACCGCTCCCGGATGATCGGCTTTTACCGTCTGATAAATTTGCTTAAGATCGGTAATGGCAATCTCAGCCCAGGGATTATTTAAGCCATTCTCAGCCTCGATAGAAAAGCTATTTACAGCTTCGGCCGATACATCAGATGTGTAAAATACAAAACTAAGGCTAAAGCAAGTAAGAGAGGTTTCAACATATTCTATGTTTTCCTTTGGTTAGATGTTTATGATGAATTTAGACTAAGATTTTCTAGTTAATTATGTGTTTAAATGCTCTCTCAATTTTACCATTCCTTGGTCAATACTGATCAGAGGACTATATCCGAGATCTGTTTTTGCAGCCGAAATATTAAAATAGTGACTGGTCGATAATTGCTTAGCCACAAAACGGGTCATCATAGGCTCGTTGGTCTTTCCAAGAACACCATAGACGCATTCAAGCACGGCTCCGACCATATACGCTAGACCTGCTGGGACGCGCTTGGTCACTTCAGGCAAGTCTGCACAAGCTAAAATTTTATTCAGCATAGTCGCCATGGTGATCGGTTCGTCATTACTGAGAAAATAAGCCCTACCCGCAGCCGTAGCATCCTTATTGCACAGGTTTACAGCAGCTAATATATGGCCGTAAGCTGCGTTGTCCACATAGATGGTATCCACTAGCTTATCTTCTTTGCCAACCAACTTCAGTCGTCCAACCTTCGCCCTCTCTATGACCCGCGGCACTAGGTGAGGATCTCCTGGCCCCCAGATAAGATGTGGCCGCAAAGCCAACGTTTTCAGTGTCTGGCTATTGGCATTGAGCACCATCTGCTCGGCAATTGCCTTAGTCTCACCATAATGATTAAGATAGCTAGCGGCATAAGGAGCACTCTCATCGATCCCAGATTCATCCTCACCAGCAAAGGTCACACTCGGCGTACTGGTGTAGATAAGCTTGCTGATTTTGAGTTGCTGACAAGCACTTATGATATTGGTAGCGCCATCCACATTAGGTGAAAAGTAGCTCTGTTTACTGCCCCAGACGCCCGCTTTAGAAGCCACATGAAAAACCAAATCACAGCCTTCCATTGCCCGAAGCACGCAGGCTTTATCGGCAATATCTCCTCTAATCATAATCACACCCATAGCGGTTAGCTCTGGGTAATCACCTCGGGCAAAGCCTGTTACTCGAATTCCGGCCGCCAATAAACGCTGACAAATAGCCTGACCTAAAAATCCACCAGCACCGGTGACAAAGGCATGATTTATCTTGCCCTTAAGCGCCTGAAATGCCGTTTGTTCCAGAGCATGAAACGACTCGAAAACAGATACTCCAACTTGTGATTCAACAGAGACTTGAGTCGCTGACATAGGTTATTCCTTATGTTTTTTTTGGGCCCATACAGCGAGTTTCTCACGAAAAATCTTGGCGTTATGACGAATATCAACGGGAAATGCAGGATGAATAAGAAAACGTTTAATACCCAGTGTTTGCCTATGTTGCTCGGCAATGGTATTGAGCTCAGTATATAAGATCGCCCCTAAAGAACATGCCAGAGATGTATCCAGCTCAATACATAACAGAGGTACTATTTCAGGGGTGCCTGCGGCGCTATTAACTTCGACGCCCACTAATGCGCTGCGCTTTACCTGGCTATGGGTATTGAAGATGCGTTCACAGGGAATAGAAAAATAACGTTTACCACAACTGGCGTCGACTCGATGGGCTTTACGGCCACACATCCATAACTTACCTTCACTGTCGAGATAACCTAGATCCCCCATACGATGACGTATCATGTCACCATCTTGAATCTTAGCCTGCTTGGTGGCGCTATCTCGGCGATAATAACGGCGGCTCACCATGGGGCCTTTAGCGACTATTTCACCAATTGTACCCGTCTTGAGTCTAAGATCATCATGCCAGATCCCGATAGGGTTTTCGGTGATTTCTATGATCGCAATATCCACACCTGTGATGGCATCACCGACACAAATTCCGCCACCATTATCTGTGATGTCCGTGGTGTCAAACAGTGCCTGACTGGCCATCTTGCTCAGAGGCAAAGACTCGGTAGCACCGTAGGAGTTAAACACTTCTACTCCATCACTCAGCATCTTACTAAAATGCTTGATAGAAGAGATAGTCGCCGGAGCCCCAGCGGATATGACGCGTTTGATGCTTGGCAACTTATGATGACTAACCTCATTGCCCTCCCCTACTTGTACACCCGCTTGCCCTAGCCTCTCGATCAAAGCTGGATTGACAAACATATTACTGCATTGGTACTTGTCGATAGCGGCAAACAAGTAATCAGGGTTCGCCGTTATCGGTTTACTGGCATCCATCTCAGGAATAATTGAGGCCATTCCCAGCGCTGGGCCAAACAAAGAGAATAACGGGAAGGTCGCTAAATCGCGCTCGCCGGGCTTAATGCCATAATCCTCTCTCAAAGCGCTTATCTGAGCCTCAAACATTTTGTGAGAGTAAACCACCCCCTTGGGCGTCCCTGTACTGCCACTGGTAAACAAAATAGCCGCCATCTCATCTTGGTCTAACATCAGCATTTCATAGGGCTCTGATGAGCCGTAAGCTGCAATATCTCTGAGAGTAACTCCGCCAAACAAACTGAAACTACCTACGGTGATCAGTTGCTTAACAGATGCTTTGCCCCAACCAAAAAGCTTACGAGCCAAGTGAGCCTTAGGGATACCGATAAAGGCATCGGGTTGAGATTCGATGAAGCATTGTTTGAGATTTTTCACCCCCATACCAGGGTCGACCAAAATAGGCACTACACCCGCCTTAAACAAGGCGAAGGTTAAGGTGAAAAAATCGATACTCGGGGTCACCATCAACACGACCTTCATGCCACGTGTGATCCCGTAAGCATTTAAACCATGGGCTAAACGGTCACTCTGTTGATTGAGTTCTGAAAAGTTTATTTCTTGGTATTTCAGCGTCTTAGCAGATAAAAAAGATCCAGTCGCCGTTTGTACCGCTACGGCGAGAGCATTGGGGCTATGGCTTGCAGCACTAATGAGATGGCGACAGAGATTAGCAGCCTCTTTTTTATAAATGTCATTGCTGTGTTTTATAGGAGAATGGCTGGCAGTTAAAGAGGCTGACATATTCTATGACCTTAATATCATTTTACAAGAAATAAGCGGTCAATTTTGATCGCTTATTTGTATTTTACCCTCTCGCTAAAAAACTAATTGCGAGTATTAATGGTGCATAAACTGAGTAATAAGACCAACGACTTCATTGCTGGCATCTTCAAGAATATAGTGACCACAATCAGCAAACTGATGCACGGTTGCATGGGGCATCTCCACTTTCCATTGGGCAAGGAAGTGCTTATCGAAAACGAAGTCTTTCATGCCCCAACAGATCATCGTCGGCACATCGGCAAACTTTGGCAAGCTGGCGGCTATTTCAGCAACCAGCTCATAGTTTCTATCACCCTCTTTTAAGGGAATATCTTGAACGAACCTTAAGGTCGATATCCGATTAGCCCAACAATTGAATGGTGCCACATAGGCTTTGCGTATCTCTCTCGACATAGGCTTACGCCTAACGCCCACATAAGAGGCAATGGATGAAAACGCATTAAAACCTCTAACTAAAACGGTGCCGAGTATAGTATTGCGACAGATCCACAAGGGCCAGGGAAACGGCTTAGATTGAGGAAGATGAAATGCCCCGGTATTGAGAATGACCAGACGCTTTATCCGCTCAGGATAACGAGCAGCATAACCCATGCCTATCATCCCGCCCCAGTCGTGTACCACTAAGGTAATATTCTCTTTGACGTCAAGGTGCTCAAGCAAGGCTTCGAGATCATCGATACGATTCTTTAATGTGTAGTCGTAACCACTATCATCCGGCTTATCCGACAAACCACAGCCAATATGATCCGGCACGATACATTGATGACGACGACTCAGAGCTGACACTACATTTCGATAATAAAAAGACCAACTAGGGTTACCGTGAACCATGACCACCGGCTCACCTTGGCCTTCATTTACGTACTGTAGTTTATGGCCATTTCGGTCAAGATAATTTCGCTTAAAGGGAAACAGAGTGTCTAACATGACTCTTCCTATATATTCTTTACATCATCATGCCTCAACATTGAGACGTATAAAGGTGATTATACCCGTTCTACCTCAAGATGCGTGATTTCAGTGGCAATTAAAAGTGGTTTAACGCACAGGTTCATTGCTCCAGACTTAACCAAAGCACCTACATCCATGTAGGCGAGGCTTTGACCGCACTAGGCCATTGTCAAAGTCAGTAACGCTGTATAAATCACTTTAAAACCCACCTTATGGAAGCGCCTGAGCAAATCCACTTCGCTGTTGCACTCTTTTGAAAGACGTAGCTTATTAAGGGGCCACCATTATTTCAACAATACAGCTTGAATTAGATCCGCTCTGTCAGCTCTGAAACCTGCATTTTTAAGTAGCACGGGTATATATGAGATATGGGTGAAACGCGCTAAGGCGGCACATAGGGACAGTGATCTGTTACCACTTAATCCCAAGCATCATGCAGTTTAGTCCACTGCCTATGCCTAGAAAACTCACCTGATCGCCTTTTTTAAGGAAGCCCTGATCGTGAGCCATGGCTGCCGTAACAGGCAAAGATACCGTACCCATATTACCCAGCAATTGATATGTAGGAAACTCTTTATCTTGGGGAATATTCAGTGCATTGAGCACTTGGCGGCGATTTGATGACCCCACCTGATGGCAGATAACCTTATCGACCTGCTCCACCACCCAGTTACGCTGTTCCAGAAAATGGCTCCAAGTATGACGTGCGAGCTCAACTCCCTCTTTGAGTAATGCCACACCATCAGTGCGCATAAACTCACGGTAAAGTTGTAAACCCGCTTCTTGCAAGCCCCATTGGCACAAATTATGGTGCTCAGGTGCAGAAAGGTGACTCGCACCTAAGAGTTGATGCTGACGATCAGTATTCAATGCTAAACTGCCATCGGTAAGCAGCACGGCTACCGCTCCCGAACCACCCGTTAAGGTAGCCAGAGACTGGGCATAATTTTGCATGGTTTGATCGGCCAACATATTATCTATAGTAATATCAACAATATGGCGGGCAGATTCACAGGAAACGACCAAGCCAGCTTTAATTTGACCCAGTTCAATACGATTAGCAATATCTAAGATCCCAGATAGCACTCCCAGACAAGCATTACTGATGTCATAGATGGCGGTGTCTTTCGACACCCCAAGCTCGGCAGCGATACGGCATGCCGTCGCTGGTTCATGCTGATCGCGACAGACCCCTGTATATACCACTGCGCCTAAATCACTCACTTTAACGCCAGTTTCATCAATCGCCTTATAAGCCGCTGCCAGAGCACCGTCTGATAATCTATGGCCCTTTGGCCACCAGCGACGCTCGGTGATCCCAGTTAATGCGGCAAGTTGCCCCATTGGGATTCGAAACTTCTTATATAGAGGTGCCAAACGAGATTCTAATTCAGAAGTGGACACAACTTCAGGTGCCAGTTCATATGCCAGGCTATTGATAAATACTCGGGAATATTTCATGAAACAGTATTATTTCGCTCTTAATATCGGCGCGACTTCAGCCAATAAGTATTATTATTTAGTATTAACCCATCATTTGAGCAAGAAAAGGCTAATGATTCAATATAAAACCGTCATAGGTACGATTTTTTCACTAATTAAATGCAATATTTGATCAAAAAAATAAGGTTGGAAAAAAAATCAAACATGTCTCACTGTATTTTTACAATATAAAACATATACTTAATTCATCCTTATATATGCTAACGTTAGTTTGTTTGTTTTTCAGCCGAAATTAACAAATTTCTCGGCGTAATCGTTTTATTACAAAATCTAGTTAACCTTACCGAGTAACCTCGCTCTTCAAGAAAGCAGACTTTATCGAGGAGTAACCAATGTTCCAAGATAACGCGAAACAGGTGAGCAACCAGATCGATTCGCCGGGTGAGTCTCTGTCTTTGAACTCCTAACTCAAGATAATAGTTAACATCTAAAACGGCGGGTAATCCTACCGATTTCTTGCTGGCGGCCCAGTGACAGAATGCCTCAAAACCTTCATTCAACTGACTCTGTTTTATCGATGGAATAGGAAGGTATTCTGCACTTTGGTTAACCTCTCGCTGCAAGGAGTCGAACCCAAGACGCCAAATGATCTCTCTATGGCGATATTCAATCTGTTTCACACTCGCTACAGTACTGTGTTGCAGTGGCACTTGCAGATCATGTCTGGATAATACCAATTCACTCTCTAGTACCACTTCAGACATACCCTGATACTGTTCAGCTTGAATAAGATGGTAACAACAGGGAGAGATGATAATCGACCTGGTATTTGCCCGAGATGCCAATCTTAGCAAACGCACGTGGAGATCGCCACAGGCATGAAGGGCAACGGCCTGCTGCTCTTCCTTGAACTTAGACTCTTGAGGCGCGAATGCATCAGCACAGATAAACTCCTGAGACAGATGCCACTTATTGGCAAAATTTATTCCTTCATCACACAGACTCTGCTGCCACTCCAAACTCACCACTGGACGAGAGTGGATCTTTGCAATGAGTCGACCAAGGTAGCCCTTTCCGGCACACCATTCTAGTACTTCGCTATTATCTTGCTTGATTTGAGAGACAAATGCTGTGATTTGTGACCATTTTCGTCCTTTTATTCCAGTACTGAAATAAGAGGCTTCCTTATCAGACAACCACTGTTGCATAAACTTGACTTGGCCTATATCCTCATCAATTAAAACAGGTTCCACTTGCAACAAATCCAATTGCCACACCAAATAATTTCGATCAAGATCTCTTTGTAGCGCTGGTAATAACTCAGAATTTAGCTTAGCTTGACCCTTATCGAGTTCATCAATATCGACATCAGCTATCGACCAGACTTTTTCCGCCAAGCTAGGAAACTGTTTCTCCCAGGGCAATAGAGTGCAGTCAAACGCCTTCACCTGCCATAGTGCTCGGCTCTGAACTAATAATCTATCAAGTTGCTTAAGTCGATGATGGTGGGAGGTTGATTGCAAGATATTAGCACTCTAATTATAGAAAAAGACGACAAAAAAGACAGGGACTGGAACAAAATTAAAGCTAACTCTGCATGGTACAGAGTTAGCCTCTAGCCAGAATTATAAAGCACAAATGTATTCAATAAAATAGTATCTAAAATTCAGTTCCTAGGAACTGACCTTGCTGGCTTTCTTATTGCTCATCTTTTTGCCTAGCCAGACTCCGAAACCAAGCGGTGCGAAGAAAACAACGACTAAAAACAACACAAAATAAAGAATCAAGCTCTTAAGAGTCTTGGTCAACTCTTGAAAAACAACTTTTACCGTATGTTTGGAGATCTCATCCAAATTAGCCGCTGCGGCAATACGCTCCCTAGATACCATCTCTTCGAGGGCGAGGCGCTCATTCTTTATCATCAATTCTAGTGACTGGCGTTCTACCGATAGCTGCTTAAGCTTATCATCGGTAGAGTCACTGAGTTGTTGTAGTAAGGGGCTCAGCTCACGTCGCAAATCTACGGCTAAATTTTGCATCATCTCAGGGCTCTGGGCCATTAACTTCTGGAACCTTGCTGATGTTTCACTGATACTCACGAGTGTTGCCTGAACTTCTTCGGCATTTATGTTCGAATGCAGCGCATAAAGCTCGGCTTTCCAACCTAATATTTTAGGCATCTGCTCAGCAATCATCGCCATACGATCTGAGATGTCACTCATCACTTCTGGCATTGAACCAAAGGTAGTCACGGCTTCAAATTCATTGATATTCCTAAATGTTAACCAGTCATTGAATGCCGACTTGCGACTAAATGTAATATCCGTCAGGGGGTTGTCTAACACGTACTGTTTGATAAATTTGCGGTTATTATTGAAATCACTCTGGGATACGAAGCCTTTAACCGTTTGCTCAAACTGAGCTTCTAATACCCTACTGGTCTCGATAACCTGTGCTTGTTGATCGCCAAAAAGGGCTTTACCTGCACCAGAATCATAAAACTCATACATCTGCGCCGTAAATGCCCAAGTATCAACCATAGCGGCCACAGGAGAGGCCTGAAAAATAGTCCGCTGCAGTGCCTGCTCAGAATTTATTTTCCACATTATGGCATTAGATTTAAGATAGATATCTTGCTCGCCAGTAGATTCAATCGCTAAAATATGATCGGCAGTCTGTTCGACTCGACTGTAAAATGTGTGGCTGAAATCACGACTAAATACTCGCATATTTAGTTGTTTTTGTGGCAGAGGCACCACGCCACTTTCAAGTTTTATCTCTAGCAAAGAACATGCCGTTGTAAGCAAACCCAACACCGCAAAAATACTTAAGCGTAGTAACGCATTCATAAAGCCCCTTGTAACTTTTTATATTCTACTAAAGCTATAAAAATATAAAAATGACTAATAAAACCAATCGAGTTTAGCATTTTAAGTACTGTTTTATCTATAGATCACAATGCTATTATTTTTCAGAAACAATACACTTCATTTGTAAACATTCACCAGAGGGGTATTGACTAAGCTGATATGAGCCCAAATACGTCTGGGTCGTCCTTTTTACCGACCACTTACGCAATGATAGCGCTGCCATGCAAGCAGTGCGCGGCTTCGTTATTGGCCAAAGGTGTGCCTGGGTGATTGAGAAAAACCCATAAACCTTGTTCATATTGGAGAATATGCTGGCATCTACCTGAGTATCGTGAAGCGGGGACTTTTATACCGCGTTCAAGGTTGTCGCTGATACTGCGCCGCCATCTTATTTCGCTAACCTCACCAGCTTCATATCTATGTTGAGTGCGAAATACTGACTTGAATAACAATACCAGCCGATTGCCGATACTCGCAGTCAGTCTATGAGAATATTTTCGATAATTGTTCTGAAAACAGGCAGTCCAAGGTCAATAAACTATTTTTTCATCATGCCTTTAAGATCGGCAAAAGGATTATAAGTTGCGGTTGCCATTTTAGTCTCTGTTGTCGCACCATACTGAATCAACTCTTCAAATTTTGAATGCTCATTATCATGGCAATAAAGACAGAGTAACTCCCAGTTTGAGCCATCCGCAGGGTTATTATCATGGTTATGATCTCTGTGATGCACAGTCAACTCACGCAAGTTTGAGTGAGTAAACTCACGAGTACAACGACCACACACCCATGGATATAGCTTCAGCGCCTGCTCACGATAGCCTGTTTCGCGCTTCGCTTTGTAGTCTCTGGCTGCTGCTAATACTTTATCTAGTTTACTTTGACCTTGGCTTACCGTCATATACTTTAATCCTGCTCACAGTTATCGAAACTCACTTCATCGCTAGATCTCAGCAATTACTGACACGATAGCAAAAATTTAACCTGTAGCGATAATAACATCGCTACAGGTTAAATTTAACTGTTTAACTGACTTTCCACTAAAAGCCTAGTGCTCAAAACCACAGTTGAGCTTAAGCATTCGCACCCAGATATTCTGAACTTGAGAGATGTATACCCGTTCTACTTAAAAATGCTGGATTTCAGTGGCAATTAATAGTGGTCTAAGGCACAATTTCATAGCTCTAAGCTGAACCTAATACCAAAGGAATTAATTAAGTGATCAAGTATTAGTTCCTTTGGTATAAGCACCTACATCCATGTTGGTGATTGACCGAAGTGCAATAGCAGCCCATTGCTTATAACAGAAAGGGCAAGCTCAATAACCCAGTATAAATCACTTTTTTAACCCGCCCTATGGGAACGACGGTTGGCAAGTAAACTTAGCTTTTAAGGTTCAGATCTTTTTCCATCTCTTCATAAGAAACATGACGTACATCTTTCCCTTTAACATAATAGATGATGTATTCACAGATATTCTGACAACGGTCACCGACACGCTCTATGGCTCTAGCTGCCCAGAGCACATCTAATACCTCAGGAATGGAACGAGGATCTTCCATCATATAGGTCATCAATTGACGAATCGTGGCTTCATATTCTTTATCGAGTTTAGTGTCCTGTTTGTGTAATTCGAAAGCTGCATCGACATCCATGCGGGCTAAGGCATCTAAAGTCCCATGTAGAAAACGAGTCGCATAGCGTCCCATACTATCTAGACTCACAAGCAAGGGTTGTTGTTTTTTTAAACGCTTGTCTAGAGCAACCTTAGATATTTTTACACAAGCATCACCGATACGCTCTAAATCAGTGATGGTTTTAGAAATAGCCAACACTAACCTCAAATCACTCGCCGCTGGCTGTCTTTTAGCGATGATTCGGGTACACTCTTCATCGATTGAGACCTCCATGCCATTGACCATATGATCGCCTTCAATCACTTTCTGCGCCAACTCTGCATCTAAACTCGCAATAGCATCCAGAGCTTGCTCCAACTGACG
Organism: Shewanella sp.; assembly: GCA_037132815.1. Taxonomy (GTDB): domain Bacteria; phylum Pseudomonadota; class Gammaproteobacteria; order Enterobacterales; family Shewanellaceae; genus Shewanella. The sequence continues at coordinate 31,137 of JBAHZX010000069.1, read as the reverse complement.
TTCAACCAAACCACCCATGGCCAGAACGCGATTGCGTATATCATCGAGTTCGGCGTTAAACTGACCCGAAATGTGTTTGTTTAAATTTATGTTTTCCATCGGTGTTAACCCTTATTCAGTAACTTATCTCCAAGAAGCTTAGCTCGCTGGAACTAGATTTGTTTAATATCCCTATTACCCATAACGGCCTGTAATGTAGTCTTCGGTCTTACGTTTTTGTGGCATAGTAAAAATAGTATTTGTATCGGCATACTCTATCAGCTCACCCATGTACATAAATGCGGTTTGATCTGAGACGCGAGCCGCCTGCTGCATATTATGGGTCACGATCACTACGGTATATTTAGATTTTAGCTCAGTAATCAACTCTTCAATGGTCAGCGTCGAGATGGGATCCAGTGCCGATGTAGGTTCATCCAGTAGTAACACTTCAGGCTCGATGGCAATGGCACGAGCAATCACCAAGCGCTGTTGCTGCCCCCCTGAAAGCCCAAAAGCGTTATCATGGAGTCTGTCTTTCACTTCATCCCATATCGCTGCACCACGAAGAGAACTCTCTGCGGCCTCATCAAGATCGCGACGATTGTTAATGCCTTGTAAACGCAATCCGTAGACCACATTCTCATAAATTGATTTAGGAAATGGGTTAGGACGTTGGAATACCATGCCAACGTTACGACGCAAAGCGGCAACATCAACCTTCTTGTCATAGATATTTTGTCCGTGTAGCAGGACATCACCACTTATATGGCAATTATCTACCAAATCATTCATACGGTTAATACAGCGCAGTAAAGTCGACTTACCACAACCACTGGGACCGATGAATGCAGTGACTTGTTTTTCTGGTATTTTCATCGAAACATCAAACAGGGCCTGTTTATCACCATATTTAAGATCTAAGTGACGGATCTCTAGGGCCGTGTCTTCCTGGCTCAAGTTTTTCAGGTCCACTACTTTCGTACTTATCGCTGACTTATCTATCGAAATCATGTTATATCCTATCACTTTAACTGTTCTATGCGACTCGCAGAACCTGCGAACCGTATTAATCTGTTTATCTACGCACTAATATTAGTGTTACTGATCAAGCGAGCGATATTTCTCACGTAGATGATTTCGAACCGCTATCGCCGTCAAGTTTAAAGACACGATGACAGTAACCAGCAGGAACGAGGTGGCATAAACCAAAGGTCTTGCGGCCTCTACGTTTGGACTTTGAAAGCCCACATCATAAATATGAAATCCTAAGTGCATAAATTTTCTCTCCAAATGCACGAAAGGAAAATTCATATCGATAGGCAAGGTTGGCGCAAGCTTTACTACACCCACCAACATTAAGGGAGCCACTTCGCCCGCAGCTCGGGCTACAGCCAGAATAAGCCCTGTCATAATTGCAGGACTTGCCATAGGTAAAATTATCCGCCACAGGGTTTCCGCCTTAGTCGCACCAAGTGCTAGGCTCGCCTGACGTATTGAAATTGGAATACGACTCAAACCTTCTTCGGTGGATACAATGACCACAGGCAAGGTCAGGATAGCTAAGGTCAATGCAGACCAAAGTACCCCAGGGGAGCCAAATGTCGGTGCTGGCAGTGCTTCGGGAAAGAATAGCTGATCCAGCGTGCCGCCAAATATATAAACGAAAAACCCTAAACCAAACACACCGTATACTATCGAGGGTACGCCAGCCAGATTAATCACAGCAATACGGATCATCTTAGTGACCGGGCCTTTTTTGGCATATTCGTGCAGGTAAACCGCCGCTACCACGCCAAACGGTGTCACTATCACTGCCATCAACATCACCATAAATACGGTGCCAAAAATAGCCGGAAACACCCCGCCTTCCGTGTTGGCTTCACGAGGATCATCGCTGACAAAGCGGCCAATACCGACAAACCAATGACCCAGTTTTTCTATCAGACCCAAGCGGTTTGCATAAGTAACATCCAAAATATTGTTCAGTTTTAGGGTCACCTCCACGCCACGCATGTCTTTAATAACTACCGAATCACGGCTCGCTTCCTTTCTGAGTTCGAAAAACTTTTTTTCTACAATCAGGTATTTAGTCTGTAGATTTGCCCTTTCACGAGTCAGGTTATCCTTGATGGCTTGAGTTAATTCACCATCAAGTTCGTAACCACGCTCCTGCAAACGCAACTTTTCTATGGCATAGTTTATTGAGCCTATCTCGCCCTTCTGTAACTTCACCGCCTTATCATTGAGCGCTACAGAGCGTGCTATGTGAGACTCCAACGACGCTTTGGCATTCTCATCAAAATCGAGGCGTTCACCGTTTTCTATGACAGCAACGGGATAACCATAAAAGTCGCCATTCTTACCGCGTTCAATAACCGCAATATCTTCAGGTAAACTACGGGAGATGATATCTGTGGCTAATATCCAGCGAAAATCTAAACCAACAAATTCACGGTTACCCGTTTTCACTAAGTACCGGGTAATAGTATCCCCCTGAGCCTCTTCAAACACATGACCCGCTGAGAGCAACTGCTTAGTGGGTACCTCCTCGGTGTCGTATATTTCACCTATCAAGGTGTAGCTTTGCCCATGCTGGTCTTCCATTTGCCATTGATAGATCTCTGCAGGCCAAAAGTAACTTAAACCTCGCCATGCAATCATCAATAATATACCCAGCACTGCAATTAAGCTGATGCTGACCGCACCACCTGTCATCCATATCCAGGGAGAACCTGATTTAAACCAATTACCCATGACAGCCTCTTCCAATAACTAAAACTAAAGCAACACTATGCTCAGTAACAAACACCCCATCACTCATTCCCAAACCTAGGGGGAAACCTAACTTAACCCAGTTACTCATGACAGCCTCTCCCCAAGAGTTTGACTAAACTCAGAAGTGATCGTGTTAATGTTTAGCTGTAAAATCCATATATTCATTTTCATATATTCAGTCATCATTTTCTTTACTATTTAAATTAGCGGTTAAAGTGAGCTATAGCGTTCACGTAGACGCTGCCTGACCACTTCGGCAATAGTGTTGAAGATAAAAGTGAAAATAAACAGCACAAAGGCCGCGAGGAAAAGTACCCGATAATGAGAACTGCCGATGGCCGACTCTGGCACTTCAACAGCAATATTCGCCGCCAGGGTGCGCATCCCCTGAAACACACTCCACTCCATGATGGCGGTGTTACCTGTCGCCATGAGCACTATCATGGTTTCACCGACCGCACGCCCCACTCCCATCATGACAGCGGAGAAGATACCAGGACTTGCAGTAAGCAATACCACACGAGTTAGAGTCTGCCAGTTGGTTGCACCGAGCGCTAAGCTACCATTAGAAAGATGACGAGGCACAGAGAACACCGCATCTTCGGCTATCGAGAAGATAGTCGGAATGACGGCAAACCCCATGGCAATACCAACAACCAGGGCATTACGCTGATCGAAGGTGATACCGAGTTCATTGGTAATAAACAATCTTGAATCACCATCGAAGAAGATGATTTCCAATGCTGGACTGATGGTGAAAGAAAACCAACCAACAAATAAAATCACTGGGATCAACATCATTTCCTGATAAGCTTCGGGCAAGTACTGTTTAACCTTATCCGGTAATTTGTGCCAGATAAAAGCGCTGGTCAAAATAGAGACCGGCAAGAGGGTGAGTAAGACTAAGATCCCCGGCAAGTGGTCCTCTATTAAGGGAGCCAACCATAAACCCGCAAGGAATCCGAGTATTACTGTAGGCAAGGCTTCCATTATTTCAATAGTAGGTTTGACGACAGAACGTATTTTAGGCGTCATAAAATACGCGGTATAAATGGCTCCAGCAATCGCCAATGGGGTAGCGAAAACCATGGCATAAAATGCGGCTTTCATGGTACCGAACGCCAATGGCATTAAACTTAATTTGGCTTCAAAATCATCGGAGCCAGAAGTAGACTGCCACACATACTTGGGCTCTGGATAACCTTCATACCACACCTTACTCCACATGGCGCTCCATGAAACTTCTGGATGAGTATTTGAAACATTGAACATATGTAACTTATTGCCAGCTTCAACCACTAAGGCATTTGAGCGAGGGCTAAAGCCCAACGTGCTCGGGTTTGTTAAATTGAAACTCTCGGAAAATAGTTTTCTTTGACTCGTGGTATAAAGTAGCGACAGCTCACCGCTATCACTGATAGTGACAAAACTCTTGCGATAAAATTCAGAGGCAATACTCTTAATGCCCTGATCATTTTTAAAGTCACGGATCTGTTGATATTGACGCCCTTGCTTACCATTAACTTGAAAATATTGCTGTACTAAGCCTGAATCATAACTCACCAACAAAGAGCTCGCCCCAGCTAGGAGACTCACATTAGTGACATTAGCATTAGTACGTCCGAGCTCTAATACTTGACTCAATGAGACCGCTTCTGCATCGCGAATGTCATAGATAAAGAGTTTTTTGTCTGATCTAAGTAGGAGTTGTCGCTGATCTGGAGTCATCAATTGCTGCGCAACATGTGCAGGTACATCGCTGATAATGCCATTGGAAGAAGTCCATTCGACCTCTTCAGTCATCATATTTTCCTCACCTTCCTGCCGAGATAAACGCCATATTTTATCATCGTCTTGATAAGCAAAAGTCATCATATCGCTACTGTAATCGAATACCAGATGATTTAACCCTTGTCCCTGCTCATCGACAGTCATAGGTGCCTTGCCGTTAGGAAACCTTAAATTAGGCGTAATGAGACGCTTATCATCTGGATACGTCACCCCAAACGCGATACTGGCAATGATCAACTGACCATTATCGAGTCCAAAGGCAAATCTCTGCGAACTAGGCACTGAAGCTGAACTACTGACTATCTGACTACCTTCAGGAAATACCAGCTGCTGAGTTTTAATTAATGATGATGAACTAACATCATAAAAATCGACTCTACCCGTTTGAGAAACACGGTACATGATCTCATTTTGCTCATCGCTTCCTACCATCAAGGCTGGCACTGAATAAGGAAGATCCACACTAGTTACGTGCGAGACTTCGGCATCATCAAAGATAGGCTTGATAACATAGAGTAGATAAAAAAAGATCAACAACAGCGCGACAAACACCATGGCTCCACCAATGGTCACCCCAATTTCAGTCAACTTATTCTTAATTGCCCTTTTGCTAAAGCCGCGCCCCATCAGTAGGTTTTGAGCCTGAGAATCAGGTTGTTTTACCTGAGTTTCCATTAGAACCTCGTTTATTAAATAGTCAGTAGACTTTTCACTGGGATTGTTCCATTTGCTATGCTAACAATAGCGAATAGTCCAATCTCATTATTCTGTTAAAAAGGATTATATTACGTAAAGATGACACTAGTGTTACAGTGTCTAATCAAAAAAATATTAATTACAAATTGGAGAAATATCATAATGTTACGCTATTTAATTACACTACAGGTCGCAGATAAAAAAGGGCTTGTGGAACAGATAGCCCATTCGGTGAGTCGCCATGGCGGTAATTGGCTAGATTCTGAACTGCGTCATATCGATGGTATCTTTGCTGCCATACTCCTATTAGAAGTTCCCTCATCCAACTGGGATCTCTTAGTCGAGAGTCTGGAATGTATCGAAGGGCTAAGCCTGACTTATGCTAAAACCAGCAAACAGCCTGATACATTGCAACATCTTAACTTCTCATTAGTCGCCTATGACAGACCTGGTCTGGTACATGATATTTCCAATAAAATAAGCGCTCTGGGTATCAATATCGAACACTTCAGCAGTCGTTATGAGACCGCAAGCCATACGGGTGTTGCCTTATTCAGAGCAAACTTTCTCCTCGGTATGAAAAATTCTGAACAAGAGGAACAGCTATGCGAAGCCTTATATACTATAGGTGATGACGTGGTGCTCGATAAGATAAGCCGTTAATATAAATTTTTGATAGGAAACCGATAGAGTTTCCAATGATAGGAAAAAATATGTTAGGAACCATTAAGAAAATGTGCGCCACATTGGATGATAACCAACAGGTGCAGTATCAGTTGCCTATCGGCGATGAATTGTTAGATATGAACCCACTAATAGGCACCAGTGTCACTCTCACGCATACTGGAAAAATATGTTGCAGCAACTGTGGCAAGCGTACCAAAAAGAGCTACTCTCAAGGCCATTGCTTCGTTTGTATGAGAAAACTCGCCAGTTGCGACATGTGTATCATGAAGCCCGAAACCTGTCATTTCGCCGAAGGAACATGCCGCCAGCCAGAATGGGGAGAGGCTAACTGTTTCGTACCTCACTACGTTTACCTGTCAAATACTTCAGGGCTCAAAGTTGGCATTACACGTCATACTCAACTTCCGACCCGATGGATAGATCAGGGGGCCACCCAAGGTTTAGCTATTTTGAAGGTGTCCAGCAGACAGATTTCTGGACTGGTCGAAATCGAACTCGCCAAGATGATCGCCGATAAAACTAACTGGCGCACCATGCTCAAAGGCAATGCAGATGATATTGATCTAAAAGCCCAAGCTGTAGAGTTATTGCCAGCCGTTGAAAATAAGATCCATGATATTTGCACAATCCATGGCGACTATGCCGTCGAGAAGCTCAATGAAGAGATACAGAGTATCCACTTCCCCGTTACCGAATTCCCAACCAAAATCCGCTCACATAACTTCGACAAAGAGCCTATAGTTAGCGGCATTTTACTTGGCATAAAAGGTCAGTATTTAATCTTCGATACAGGGGTAATTAACCTGAGAAAGTTTACCTCGTATGAAATTAGCGTAAATTAAAGCTTTTCTCATTGACTTTTATCTTTAAAATTAAACACTAGGAATATGTCCCAACATTAAAGAGATAAGTTCATCAAAACGTTGTTTCCTCTGTTCACTCGACTGCTTAAAGTCGGTAAAGCCCTGTGCTAACACACGCCAAACAGGCTGTACTTGCATAGGCTTGAATAGTGCCACCAGCACTGAACCTTTCTCATACTGTTTGCTATCGATGCCCGCAGTCGATAAGCCAGCGACTAATCCGGCTTTCTTCAAGATATCGGCATCGCTCATATCAGACTCAAGTGCTAAACCAAAACCTATCAGCAAATCTGGAGACTCATCATTGGACACAAGCCGATAACCTTTGGACTCCATTATCAGAGTGATCGAGGCGTGCATTTGACGAACCACTTTATTACTGTCAACTCTTTCATCTGCTATGATTTTTTCCAGCGAAGGATGCCAAGCAAAACGGGTACTGTTATCAGTAATAAAACTAAGATCACCGGTTGTGACCATAGTGGTGCGAGAAGGACTGGTTTCAACATGGTCAACAGTGACACAAGCCGTCAAAAATGTGATTAAAAAAAAGCTGATTAATTTTTTGATAATGAGGTTCCTTTTTAATATCAGAGTGAGGTACTCAACATTTTTCAACGCATCAACAATAACATAGCAAAGATTAACCTAAACTGACTCATAAGTAACCAAAACTGAACACATTGACCCATGGGATCACTCGCCTTATAGCCAAGAATATTAAACTGAGCACAAATGGGAAGTTTTGCTTCATTGTTTCACCAATTCAGCTAAGATGCCTGCCTGTTTTATCTTACTGGTCCTGTATGGAACTCATTTTAGCTATAGCCTTATTTGCCTTCTCCGCGGGGATAACGCCTGGTCCAAACAACGTCATGTTAATGAGTTCTGGGGTGAATTTTGGTATTAAACGAAGCTTGCCACATTTAGTAGGAATATGCCTAGGCTTTCCCTGTATGGTACTCGCCATCGGTTTAGGCATGAGTGCCTTATTCCAAACCTATCCGCTAATCCACATCTTCATCAAATATATAGGAATAGCCTACCTGCTCTACCTTGCATGGCTTATTGCCAATAGTAGCAGTAAAATGGAAGGAAGAAAGACACCCAATCCATTGAGTTTTATACAGGCAGCAGCCTTTCAATGGGTCAACCCTAAAGGCTGGATCATGGCGGTGGGCGCAATAGCGACATTCACCAATCTTGATACCGCATTGACCCCCCAAGTATTAACTATCACAGTCGTCTTTCTCTGTATTGCCTTTCCCTGCGCTATCACTTGGTTGGGTTTTGGAGTCGCCCTTAAACGCCTACTCAAGAATGAACGACAGCAGAAGTTCTTCAACATCTCTATGGCTCTTTTACTTGTGGCGTCGATAATTCCCATGGTGTTACCATAACTCAAGTTATTTAGCGCTCAGTGTGAATATCAACACCGTGAGCGCTTGCGTACAGTGCCTTTCCTCCTTATCCTTGCTTCCTAGTTCCATTATCAAAATAGATTAAGGCTAACCCATGTCACAACACCAACAAGACAAGGAACTGCAACTCATCGCTCAGCAGACTCAAAATTGGGTTGAGAGGGTGATAATGAAGTACAACATCTGTCCGTTTGCTCGTCAGGAAGTTGAACGGGGAAGCATACGTTACGCCGTTATCGATGAGTCCAAGATACATAGGGTACTTGAAGCCTTGATAGAAGAGTGTATACGTTTAGATGACAAGCCTGAGATTGAGACCACACTTTTTATTATCCCCCGAGGATTTGAGGGCTTCTACCCCTATCTGGATTTGGTCGATGTCGCCAATAATTTACTCATCGAACAAGGTTATGAAGGCATATATCAACTCGCCAGTATGCACCCTGACTATTGTTTTGACGGTGAACCCATGAATGAGCCATCCAACTACACTAATCGCTCCCCCTACCCCATGTTGCATATCATTCGAGAGGCGAGCATGGAACAAGCACTAGCCGGCTATAACGAACCTGAATCTATTCCTGAACGAAATATCGAGTTTACTCAGCGTAAAGGGGCTGATTTTTTTGCCAAGCTGCTCTCCCAGTGCATGCATAAATAAGCCGGTAAGCACTCAACGATAAGATAGACAAAACCCTCACCGTCCACCCCCTGTCATGCAGTGGGTTTACTCTCTCTTAGGAAAGGGAGAGTAAACCCCTAGAGCTTATGTCTTATCTTTATCTCTGATATGACTCATCATGCGCTTACGACGGCGCTCCTGACTCACGGTAAGCTTCTTAGTATTCATACCTTCGAACGGGTTAGTACCATCTTGGAAGCGTACCTGAATAGGCGTGCCCATGACTTTCAACGAGCGACGGTAATAGTTCATCATGTAACGCTTATAAGAATCGGGCAGTTTCTTCACCTGATTACCATGAACAACTACGATTGGTGGGTTGTAACCACCTGCATGGGCATATTTAAGTTTAACACGACGACCATTAACCAATGGCGGCTGGTGATCATCTTGTGCCATCTGCATGATGCGCGTCAGCATAGACGTACTCACACGACGAGTCGCACTATCATAGGCTTCTTCTATAGATTCATATAAGTGGCCCACACCAGTGCCATGAAGTGCTGAGATGAAGTGGATGCGAGCAAAGTCGATAAAGCCAAGGCGACGATCCAATTCACTTTTTACTCTGTCTTTAATTTCTTGGTCGATTCCATCCCACTTGTTGACAGCAATCACCAAAGCACGACCTGCATTGAGAGCGAAGCCCAACAAGCCAAGATCTTGCTCCGCGATACCTTCGCGGGCGTCGATAACTAAAAGTACCACGTTACAGTCTTCAACTGCTTTTAGCGTCTTAATGACAGAGAATTTCTCTACCGTTTCATGGACTTTACTGCGGCGGCGAACTCCAGCAGTATCGATAAGCACGTACTCACGCCCTTCCCGTTCCATGGGGATATAAATACTGTCTCGAGTGGTTCCCGGCGAATCGTATACCACCACACGCTCTTCACCTAAGATACGGTTAATCAAAGTAGACTTACCCACATTGGGCTTGCCGATAATGGCCAGTTTAATTGGCAAATCTTGTAGACGCTTCTGCTCCGCCTCTGCATCCTCTTCGGTGTACTCTCTCTCTTCAATCTCTATATTACCCTCGCCATCACGACTTAGGCCGAGTGCTTCGGCATAGGGTGCCAGAGCATACTCGATCATGTTGGTGACGCCGCGCCCCTGTGATGCTGCCATCTGATAAACTTCTCCTAGGCCTAAGGCCCAGAACTCGGCACAGTAAGAATCGGCATCGATACCATCAACCTTGTTAGCTACCACGAAAGTGGTCTTATCACGTCGACGCAGATGCTCTGCAATCGCTTGATCTGCAGCGGTTAAGCCTGCTCTGGCATCGGTAAGAAACAGGACGACATCTGCTTCTTCAATCGCAGCTAAGGACTGTTCGGCCATATGAACTTCTATGCCCTCTTCAGTGCCATCGATACCCCCTGTATCAACCACGATAAACTCATAACCAGACAGGTGAGCACGACCATATTTTCGATCCCTAGTCAGCCCAGGAAAGTCAGCTACCAAAGCATCTCTGGTGCGCGTAAGGCGATTAAATAAGGTCGACTTACCTACATTGGGTCGGCCAACAAGGGCCACTACTGGAATCATTTTTTGCCTCTAATTTACTGTTTTAAATTCTATAAAATATTAATAAGTTGGATCTTGATTTGTTCAGCACTCGCTCAGTCTGCTCTGAAACCTGCACTTTAAAGTAGAACCGGTATATATTTTTCCTATTGTATTTTATAGGAGATTCTTTATATAAAAAGTTTATATAAACTCTTTAATACTAACACTTATCAAAAGTACCTGACCAAATCACTGAGCAAAAGTACTTAACACAAAAAGCCCCAAGAACGACTTCTAGGGGCTAAATATCAATACAAACAAAGCTTACGGAAGCGTTATTCTAGCAACTTTTCCTGCACGAGTCTGAACATAAATATTATCACCGACAATCAGCGGCTGGCTGTACAAGCCTGAACTATCCACTTCAATACGGCCGACAAGAGCCCCCGTCGATTTATCAATAAAGTGTAAGTACCCCTCAAAATCACCGACAACTAAGTAGTCTTTAAAAACCGATGGTGACGTTAAATTACGGTTAGTTAATTCAATATTATTCCAAGTTTCTAAGCCATTACGTCTATCAATAGAGTAAATACGACTATGATCGTCTACAAGGAAGAGGTTCACACCTGAATTGGCCAATTCATGGAAACTGGAATATTTACGGGCCCAAACAACACGCCCCGTTCTTAACTCCATAGAGACCAGATTACCGTTAAAGCTGACAGCGTAAAGGTTGTCACCTATAATCAAGGGCTGCATATCTACATCTGCCATACTGGTAAACTCATTGCCTCCCTTTGGCGTAAAGATAACTTGTTCCCAAGCGGTCTGGCCAGTCTTCTTTATCACCACTGCAATTTTGCCATCGGCAGTACCAACGAAGAAACCGCCGGCTTCATAGTTGGCAGAACCTGTTCCACGAAGAGTCAATGTCGGCAGCTTAGTCTCATAAGTCCATAGCTTCTCACCATCTTCAACCTTAAATGCTTCTAGGGTACCCGAGCTCGTACTGACCACGACAACATCTTCAGCAACCGTTGGAGCAGATATCAGTTCGCCACTGGCTATGTTAGACCACTTAGTTTCACCGGTTTCAGCATCTAAGGCTCCGAGTAGACCACTTTCCCCACCGATAAAGACCATGTCTCTCGCCACAGTGACGCCGGCTGCCAGCTTAGCACCTTTATTTTTGGCCAAAATATTATCTTGAAATGCCGAGCTAAAGTCTCTGCTCCAAACCTCATCGCCTGTCGTTTCATCGAAGGCAACGACTTGACCATATCGACTAGCGACGTACAACTTGTCATATCTGACAGCCGGTCGAAGGCGAGAATAAAAATCCCCAACACCATCACCAACACTGGTACTCCAGCTTATTTCTGGGAATACACTTGCTTGTATTTCAGGCAATGGACTTATCGGCTCTTCTTCAACGTCGCTAGATGAACACGCAGATAACAGACCAATACTCAGACTACATGCGACGAGTGTTTTGCACCAAGACTTCATGGACGTTTCCTTATGCCTTGTTCAAATTATCTAGCTTCATCTGTAGTGCTGGGCTTACATTCAGGCCCCCTTGCTCTACCGCAGTCTGGTAGGCTATTTTAGCCTGTTCTTCATCCCCTTTACGAACCAGAAGATCACCTTTCAACTCTTCTCGCTGTGTTATAAAGGCAGGCTCAGTGACCTGTTCTAAAGTCGTGAGAGCCGTCGCAATTTGGCCTTGTTCTGCTTGAACACGAGCTAGACGCATGGTGGCTACCATGACTAAGCCATCATCGGGTGCAGAGGAAACCACACTTTTCAATGTGACTTCTGCTTTTTCAAGATCGCCAGCCTCTACAGCCACTTTAGCGACAATAAGTTCAAGCAGAGATTGGTAGCCTTTTTGACTATGTTCTTTGGCAAAGTTTTCTGCCGCCACTAACATCTCAGTATCAGAAATGTTACCGTTTCTCACTGTTTGGAAAGCTTCAGATGCTAACTCAGCCTGTATAATTTTGTGATCGGAATAATAGTTCCAGCCAAATAAACCACCCAGACCAACCACGGCACCCACAACAATAGAGCTGCCATAATCTTTCCAGAACTGTTTGATAGCATCGACTTGTTGTTCTTCTGTGCTATAAATTTCCACGTAATCTTCCTCTTAAATCAGTTCTGCAATATAAGTTGCCAATCCATCACGGGCAACTAATTCTTGTTCTTTCTTCTCACGCAGATATTTAACCGCAACTTGATTCGCGGCCAATTCGTCTTCACCGATAACTAAGGCAATCAATGCTCCACTTTTATCTGCGCGTTTCATTTGTTTCTTAAAGTTTCCACCACCGCAATGGCTCATCACTCTCAAACCAGGTATCTCGCTACGAAGTGACTGAGCAATTTTAATCGCTTCAAGTTTACTAGCATCGCCCATGGCAGTGACATAGACATCGACTGTAGCAGGGATATCATGAGTTAACTCGAGCGTTTCAAGCATCAACACTATACGCTCAAGTCCCATAGCAAAACCGACCGCGGGGGTATTTTTACCGCCTAACTGTTCAACCAGTCCATCATAACGACCACCAGCAAGCACGGTGCCCTGAGAACCTAAACTTGAAGTCACCCACTCAAAAACAGTGCGATTATAATAATCTAAACCACGCACTAGACGTGGATTAATGACATATTTGATGCCAACCGCGTCTAAGAGTTCACATAAATGTGAAAAATGTGTACGCGTTTCTTCGCCAAGATAATCCATCAATTCAGGCGCATTGACCAGAAGAGCCTGTACATTAGGATTCTTAGTATCCAAAACGCGAAGAGGATTGGTATACATACGGCGCTGGCTTTCTTCATCCAACTGCTCTTTAAACTGCTCAAGATAAGCAATAAGGGCTTCACGATAGGCTGCACGCTCAGCAGGATCACCTAAGGTATTTAGCTCCAAGGTCACATGCTCTGTGATGCCCAGTTTATCCCATAGGCGAGCAGATAACATCAGAACTTCAGCATCGATATCCGCAGATCCTATGCCATAAACTTCGACACCTAACTGATTAAATTGACGGTAACGTCCCTTTTGTGGCCGCTCATGCCTAAACATAGGGCCCATATACCAGAGGCGTTGCTCTTGGTTATACAGTAGACCATGTTCATTACCCGCACGTACCGTTGAGGCTGTGCCTTCAGGACGTAGGGTTAAACTATCACCGTTTCTGTCATCGAAGGTATACATCTCTTTTTCGACAATATCGGTAACTTCACCAATCGAACGTTTAAAAAGATCAGTACTCTCAACGATAGGAGTACGGATCTCACTATAACCATAAGCACTCACGGTTTCACGGAGTACGGCTTCAAGTTTTTGCCATAGAGGGCTCTGGGTTGGCAGAATGTCATTCATTCCGCGAATCGCTTGGATCTGTTTTGCCACGATGATATAGACTCGTCCAATTTAGCTATAAAAATTAAAAATGTCCCGCAGTATATCTTGCAAGGCAGTATTATACCAATTCTAATAAATTGATGATCAATTTAGAGCTATTTCCTGTTTTTCAATTCAAGGCGCATTGTTAGCGAAATGGTGATTCTCTTTTGAGATAATGCAATACTTGAAGTGGAAGTCCTGATAGCTCACGGAGTACAGCGTTAAAAATAGTGAAAACAAAAAAGCTGACTCAACAACAAACTATGCTGAATCAGCCTAATCGAAGAACCTATTTGCTGAGATCTTTGATTGAAATTCTATCGTTGATCATAGCGGCTTTGGATCTAATCTTAGACTCCAAAGAATCAACTATGTTGTCATTATCGAAACGTTCTTTCTGTCTGACTCCATCATCAAAATAACCGCTCTTGCGATTGCCGCCAGTCAACCCTATATCAGACACCAGTGCTTCACCGGGACCATTTACTACACAACCTATGATAGAAACATCCATGGGTATCACAATATCTTCTAAACGCTGCTCAAGCTCATTAACTGTCGAAATAACATCAAACTCTTGACGAGAGCATGATGGACACGCAATAAAGTTAATACCTCGAGAACGAATGCGTAAAGATTTTAAGATATCGAAACCGACCTTAATCTCTTCGACAGGATCAGCGGCTAATGAGATACGCAAAGTGTCACCTATGCCTTCGGCTAACAACATACCTAGACCAACGGCAGACTTTACTGACCCCGCTCTGGCACCACCAGCTTCGGTGATCCCAAGGTGCAGGGGCTGTGTTATTTGTTTAGCTAGCAGACGATAGGCTTCCACCGCTAAAAAAACATCGGAAGCTTTGACACTGACTTTAAACTGATCGAAATTAAGTCTATCTAAGATATCCACATGGCGCATGGCTGACTCAAGCAAAGCTGCCGGCGTCGGTTCCTTATATTTATCCATTAAGTCTTTTTCTAGCGAGCCACCATTGATACCAATACGGATAGGAATATTCTTGTCTCGCGCACATTCGACAACACTGCGAATACGCTCTTCATTGCCAATATTGCCTGGATTAATGCGCAAGCAATCTACGCCATATTCGGCAACTTTAAGGGCAATTCGGTAGTCGAAATGAATATCGGCAATTAAAGGAATATTAGTCTGCTGCTTAATCAATTTAAACGCTTCAGCGTCATCCATAGTAGGAACAGAAACCCGCACAATATCGGCACCGACTTTTTCAAGAGCACGGATCTGAGCCACTGTAGCAGCCACGTCAGTGGTACGGGTATTGGTCATAGATTGAACGGCAATAGGTGCACCATCACCAATGGGCACATCTCCAACATAGATACGGGTAGAGACACGTCTTTTGATCGGGTTGTGGTTGTACATCTTAATTACTCTATATCCTATTTTCCATATGCCACGGCAAGCTTAACTCTACTCAATAGAACAAAACTCATCAGCTTAAATTAATATATTTAACATTATTATGTCTAAGGTCGAGTTTTAGTTACTCAACAGGAACGGTTAATCGAGCCACTCGCCCACTGGGAAAGTCAGCCAAACTTACGGCTTCACCGTTGAATTCGATGTTCACAGCCTGAGGGGCTCCTATGATTAACTTAAAGGGGGCTTCGCCAGAAACGTTCAGTTGACTGCCCGCTTTCTTAAGGTCATTAACCAGCACTTTACCCGCCGCATCGGTGACGTTGATCCAGCAATCGGCAGACAGGTTTAAGCTAAGTACAGATTGAGTTAGCGTATTTACTGCATCAGTTTCCGTCTCAGTTACATTATCATCGAGCCTAGATACTGGCAAAGAGATGCTCTCGCTAGTCTCTGGTGCCGACAATTCTGTTGAGGCTGTATCTTCTTTATTTAAGCGGTTAGTTAAATTTTCGATGTCAGCGTTACCGCTATCAGTATCAATGTTGCCACTGAGAATACCATAGGTGCCTATATTACTATTACCCCTAAGAATGCCATCAGATTCGCTTTGTGAGGCCGCTATCTCTTCGGCAGTTAGTTTAGAAAAGTCGATAGATGAGGGCACATCCGGTTTCTGCACCCACCAAAGCACTAACAAAGCCAGTAAAATAAAGGCAATCAAGTAAGTGACAAACATCAATCTGCCATCACGAGCCTGAAGTGTCGTCTTACGAGAAAAACTTTGCATCTGTGGTTCAGGAACTTGGGGGACTTGGTTGATTAAGCAGCGCTTAATCGCCTCATCATCTGCCTGAACTATATGGGCAAAGTTGTTTATATAACCTTTTACAAAAATGGGGGATGCTATCTGATCAAATTTATCTGCTTCAATATCCTCAACGATACAAGGTCTAATGTGCAATTTATCGGCGATATCGGCAACACTGGCTCCCATGCTTTCGCGGGATTGTCGCAACAGTGACCCAATGGTTTCGCTATCAGATGTATTTGGATGAATATCTGCTTCATCCTTTAGCATATTAATGTTTTTATTTGTCATTAGTACATACTGGCTCGGAACTGTTTGGCCTCAACCGACGCTGGAAATTTGGCCAGAAGTAAAATACCAAACTTTTTGGCAGCATCAGTGTCATCGAGGCCTTGCTCAATTTTTATTCCCAACGTCAAACTCTCGGCTGATTCCGCAACGACTCTATGATAACGAACGAGTTGAGTTCGTGCTTTGAGATAGTCGCCAGTATCAAAATCGATTTCGGTTAGTTCAATTAAAGACACTTGCCTTCTGGGGTCATAACCTAATGCCCTACCAAAATATTTTTTTGCTTGCTCCAATAGCCCCGCCTTACGGCTACAGATGCCTAAGTTTTCATAGCTTGCTGCGGCTCGAGTATATTGAGGCAATTTTATCGCTTTAAGAAACACCTTCTCTGATTCCGCATATTTTTCTTGCTGACAAAGAAAAACACCGAAATTATTCATGCTATCGCCAGTCGCATCGCTACTATTAATAGCCTTGTAATAAAACGTCTCGGCAATATCCATCTCACCTACTGTTTTATAATAATACGCCATTGAAGTATTCACAGCTTCAATGTCAGGCGCAAATTCAAGTGCTTTATTCAAATTAAACTTAGCTTGAGCACTATTGCCTTTGTGTAAATACATAAGACCAAGTTGTGCTCGCTGTTTGGCAGCGGCAATATTATTAAACTCAATTTCGGTAACAGGCGTATCAGTACCTGAGTACACTCGCTGAGACACACAGCCTGTCAGCAAGTTTGAAAACAACATAAGTAATAAGCTAAGTTTCAGTAATCCTTGCATCATTAGTAGGCCTTCTACCTAAATATTCATAGAGTTAGTTTATTGTGACTGATATTCGGCTCTCTTGCATGCGTTTTTTCACTAAACGCTTTGTTCGGTCTATTATGTCCCCTGCTAACTGACCACAAGCGGCATCGATATCCTCTCCACGGGTCTTTCTCACTATGACGGTGAGACCATATTCCATCAAGACTTTAGAGAAACGATCGATACGTGAATTAGAAGAACGACCATATGGAGAGCCTGGATAAGGGTTGAATGGAATTAAATTAATCTTACATGGCGTGTCTTTCATTAATTTAGCCAACTCATGAGCCTGGTCTGTACTGTCATTAATATGATCTAACATCACATACTCAACGGTAACACGACCACGGTTAGCATTCGACTTAGCGATATAACGACGAATACCGGCCAGAAACTCCTCTAGGGGATATTTCTTGTTGACCGGAACTAAAACATCACGTAATGCATTATTAGACGCATGAATACTTACAGCAAGCGCCACATCAATCGCATCACCTAGCTTATCCAGAGCTGGAACAACACCCGAGGTCGACAAAGTCACACGCCGTTTAGATAAACTAAAACCAAAATCATCTAACATGATATCCATAGCTGGGATCACGTTTTTAAGGTTCAACAGGGGTTCACCCATGCCCATCATGACAACATTCGTGATCGGCCGCTCACCGGTTTCTTTAACGAAACCGATAAAATCGGCGACACGCCACACTTGGCCAATGATTTCAGAAACAGTTAAATTACGGTTGAAGCCTTGTTGGGCCGTCGAGCAGAAAGTGCACTCCAGCGCACAACCAACCTGAGAAGACACACAAAGTGTAGCTCTATCACCTTCGGGGATATACACGGTTTCAACTTCCTGACCATCGCCCACATTGATAGAAAATTTAATCGTGCCATCTTCTGACTTCTGATAACTCGATATTTCAGGCGCCTTAATTTCACAACGGACGGCGAGTTTAGCCCGCAATACCTTATTAATGTTAGTCATTACTTCGAAGTCACTAACACCAAAATGATAAATCCACTTCATCAGTTGATCCGCACGGAATGGCTTCTCACCCATATCGGTGAATAACGCTCTCAATCCTTTACGATCCAAATTTAGTAAATTGATCTTCTTTACACTCATTTTGGCCAACCTCAACACTTAACTGATCTAATACCCGAACAGGGCGGCGAATTATACAGATTTATGCGTATATTAGCTAGTAACCTACACTCCTTTCACTTAGGATCAATCGCACCATTATCTCATTTAGTCAGCGATGAGTAAGCGTTAGCAAGAACATCGCTAAATATTAACTCCAATTAATCCTATTAGACTCTTTGTTAGCCTTGAAGTGATCGAAGGTTATGCTAGAATCCACTTGGGCTAATCTCGGTCCGTCAATGTAAATCCATCAATGATCACCCTCATTACTATTGTCGCTGTCGCTATCGCAGTCTCCTTCCTGTGCAGTGTCTTCGAAGCCGTTCTGCTTTCAGTAACGCCTAGCTATGTTGCAAATTTATCTCGGTCTAACCCAGAAGCCGCCGAACGACTAGGACGTCAGAAAGAAAATGTAGAGTCACCACTGGTATCAATCCTAACGCTGAACACCATATCACATACTGTGGGTGCCGCAGTCGCAGGTGCCCAAGCGGCCAAGGTGTTTGGTGATGATATGCTTGGTGTATTTTCCGCTGTGCTGACCTTCTTAATCCTGTTTTTATCTGAAATTATACCTAAGACTCTCGGCGCAAATCATTGGCGTAAGCTGGCTCCAAGTGTTTCAGTCGCTCTGTTGTGGATGGAGCGTGCCACTAAACCGCTTATTTGGCTGTCCAGTCAGGTCACCTATTTTCTGGGCAAAGGCGATGATGGTCAGTATATCCGTCAGGAAATGAGTGCCATGGCCAAAATAGGTCATGAATCTGGTGAACTAGACGAGCAAGAATCTAAGATTTTGACTCAAATGTTATCGGTAAAAGAGATGCCAGTGACCGCAATAATGACCCCAAGAACCGTCATGTTTAGCTTGCCGTCCTCGATGTCAAAACAGGAGTTTGCATTACATCACAAGAACACGCCATTTAGCCGAATTCCTATCTATGATAAAGATCCCGATGATGTCATTGGTTTTATCAATCGAAACGATATTTTACTGGCAGAACATAATTCACCTCAAGCGCCTATTGGTAATTTGAAACAAAATTTGCTGATAGTACCTGAAACGGCTAAGATTTTACCCCTATTCCAACTGTTGATTAAGCGTAACGTCAAAATCGCGATGGTCGTCAACGAATACGGCACTGGTGAAGGTGTAGTGACACTGGAAGATATTATTGAATCTTTGTTAGGGCTCGAGATCGTCGATAGTAACGATCCAGTCACTGACATGCAGCAACTGGCACGTAAACAATGGGAAAAACGCATGACAGATAAAGGCATTCATCTGTCCGATAACGGTGAGTTCGACTCTTATCTGCAAACCCCAAAAAGTGAGTCCACAAAAAATTAACCCGCTAAAAATTTAAGCTGAGCACTAAATAACAAAACCAAAAATAGGAACGCAAGTTTCCCTTTTTGGTTTTGTATGTTTGGTGGTACTATCTTTTGCCGAGTAAAAGACAAAACAAACACAATGCCTCACAAATACACGCTTAAACTTGCCCACATCAATGACACTCACTCTCACTTCGATGCCAGCCGTATAAAACTCTCCTTAAGTCATTCTGGTAAGCAGTTTGATGTATACAGCCATACAGGCGGTTACGCACGTATTGGATATCAAATAAATCAGGCAAGAATACAAGCGGTACAGCAAAAGCAAGAGTTTCTCTTCCTCCATGGCGGTGACAGTTTTCAGGGAACCCTGTATTTTAGTCAATTCAAAGGCGTTGCCAATGCCCATCTATTAAATCAACTCAAACCTGATGCGATGGTGATTGGCAATCATGAAATAGACGCGGGTAACGCCTCGATATTAGCTTTTCTCAATAATATCCAATTCCCGCTGCTAGCCGGTAATATGGACTTGAGTCGAGAGGATGTGAATAAACAAAATTCCATGAGCGGCCATCCTCGCTTACTCGACTATAATAGCCAGACTGGCAGGGCTAAAGTATTAATAAAACAAATTCAAGATAAGCCTTTAGCGATTATCGGTATTACGTTAGATCAAATGGCACAAATTTCACGACCAGATCCCGACACCTATTTTATCAATGCCATCGATACCACAAGAAAAACCATCAGATATCTTAAGTCCCAAGGCGTTGACCACATCATAGTGCTGAGTCATCTAGGACTCGATCAAGATAGGCAACTTGCCAATGCGGTGGATGGAATAAGTCTTATTGTAGGCGCTCATAGCCATACCCTACAGGGTGATTTCAGAGCTCTTGGCCTGAGTGCAACACCCTATGGTGAACGCGTCAACAACACACCCATTCTTCATGCGGGTAAGCATGCAGAAACCTTAGGCCTCGCCGACATAGAGTTTGATGCTCATGGCCGAGTCACTCACCTCGAAGGTCACAACTATTTTATGCTGGATAAGCAATTTATTCTCGAGTCGACTGCAGGAGTCGAGCCTGAAAATTACACTGCTATCCGTAATAAGCTTAAACAACATCCAGGAATTCTCTGGCAACAGCAAGATCCGCAAATCACCCAGATCATTAACTCTGAATATCGCCCGGCTATTGCCGCGATGGACAAACAGGTGTTAGGTTTTCTTCATAGGGATCTCATTCACACCCGCCTGCCCAGTAAATCCTTGCCACACGGCAGTGAAGTTGCCCCTTGGATCTGTAAAAGTATCTACCATGAAGCCAAACGCATACACCCTAGTGTCGATTTCGCCCTGCATAATGCCGGTGGTGTGCGCCAATCTTTAAGCAAAGGTGAGTTAACCTTAGCCGACGTTGTTGGCCGTTTGTTGCCATTTAATCTCCCCCTAGTCAAATATAAAATATTAGGTCTATACCTATTCGATGCCCTAGAGTCGGCAGTCAATTCAGCGACAAATAATAGTATTACCGGCACTGGTGCAGGCAGTTTCCCTTATACCTATGGGCTAAAATATTGCTACGACGGCAGAAAGCCACAAGGAAAACGCATCCTGACACTTGAGATACTGTGCCCGAACAGCACACTGGAAAAATGGATAACGCTAGATAAAAAGCAATATTATGTTGGTGTCTCTTCGTCTTATACAGCCTCGGGGAAAGAAGGGTATCATCCACTGCTCAAGGCGGAGTGGCAACGTCCTCTAGAGAAACTAACCCTTCCCAACGCGTTTGTTTACTTCATGAAACGTGAGCAAACTCTAGAACAAGAATTACCGCCTCAGTTGAGTTATATTAGCCACAGAGAAACAATGAACTAAACAGATGTACTTATGTTGAAATGTATTAATAGACTCAAGCACGGCTAGGTTTATCAATACACGAGTGAATAGGTTGCCTTAGGCGAACAGAAGATCATATAAAACTCAGTATGATACAGAGATTATCGGTTTAATCCTGAATTTAACAGAGTGACTTACTCATCAAATACCCCATAATCACTTGGCCTAATTTTTCTTGATAACTTTTATGGTTAACCTTAAATCCATAGGCAAGAAACACAGGCTTTGACAAACGGGATGCATCGACACTCAGCTCTTTATATCCTTGTTCCCGCGACCAAAGCTCCAGTGCTTGATATAAAGTCTTCGCTACGCCTTTCCCTTGATATTCTGGGTGAACATATAAACTATCGATATAACCTTGGTGATGAAATCCCATTTCTATATTCATAAAGCCGCAGCAAACTGGAAGACCATCATGTATAGAACGACTGTCGATCACCAACCAAGATTTTGAGCGAGTCATGCGCTTATGCCAATAGTAGGCTGATCTTGGTTTAGCTGACCAAGCGGATTTATCTGCCAGAGAATATTTAGCCTCATCGATGGCATGAATGGCATCATGGAAAATTTGGCTGACACTTTGAGCGTAAGCTGCTTGATAAGGGATCAAAGAAAACATGAATAAAGCGCTAAAAAATAAGAGATGAAGCTATTTTGCACCACAACCCTCATAAAATACATACAAAAATGGTGGCTATTACTATAAGTAATCACCACCATTTATCACGTTAAATGACACTCAACAGTTGAACAAGGTTACTTCTTATCGATACGTCCTACGAAAAGCAGTTCTTTGAAGGTGCGATCCAATGACTTACTGGTAAAATCATTCATCCACATCTGCTCTTGAACAACGACAGTGTCACCCTTGCTAACTTCAATTTGCGGACCTGCTGCCCAAAAAGTCTTATCAGACTCTTCAATTTGAACATAAGTGTAGCCACCACTATTCATGGTATCTAACACGGTTCCTTCATGTACTACACCTGCAGCCCATACATTTGAAATACCTAATGCGAGCATGGCAACTGCTGCCAATTTTATTAATTTAGCTATCATTGCTAGTTCCTTTTTTTTAACGTTATGGTCATTAGAACATGGAGCACATAATAAATCTCTAATACAAATCACTAAACACGGAACCAAAGTTCGAGTTTTAGAGCCAGATCTCACAATCGAAAAATCTCACCAATGCTAGGGAACTTAAATCACCGATGTGATTTATCCAAAAGTGGTTGTAACATACCTTCTAAACCGTTGAGTTTAATCTCATACATTAAAGCTAACTGCTCACCTAACTTTCCTTCAGGAAAACCTTTAGAGTGAAACCAAACCAGATATGGCTCAGGCAACTCAAGCAACTTTCTCCCAGTATATTTACCAAATGGCATTTTCTGATTAATTGCATCGAGTAGCATCTGTTCATTCATTTTTTAAAGGCCAAATAATCTAAAAAAATAGATCTGCAGGATAAAGGACAAATCAAAAACCACAAGAAAATAGCACATCTTTATCATTAAATTGATAAACAGCAGACAAAAAAATGCGGCTCTATTGAGCCGCAAAACACAAGCAAACATTGTCGTAGCAATGTCATTCTTCAAAAAATATTTTCCATAAAGCTAAAATAAACACTTTGCAACATACAGCAATACGGCACGGTAACTTCAGTTCAACTTAATGGCTCATTCTAATTGAATACTATATTTACATTTACGTTTGGATGAAATCTACTAATAAAAAAGATCATTTGCAATGGTAAGACAGTTCAAATAAAAGTCACTTATTAAATAAAAACGGGATTAAAAATTAATATGAACACCCACGAAAATAACATAAATAGCTGTAAATAAACGGAAACAACTCAATAAAAACAGAAATCGATTACACATAAGCTAAATTATTAGATAAACTAACCACAAATCATATTTGGTAATGTATTCCGTAATAATATTTCAAAGTGTAAATATTTCAATACATAAATAACCAGCTTAACTGTAAATAGTTACCAGAATAACCGCTTAAGAAATATTAGAAATAAAATCAAAAATAAACATTTATTCAAAGACTTACACATCAAGATACACGCCTTAAATATTAATACCTTCTCAGATAAACCTAACATTTACGTTAACGTTAAGCTCAGAGGCTTGACTAATAAACATACACTTAAAATTGCCTGTGTATGTTTATCGATCAACATGAAAAAAAACATTGATAAAATCAGAAAAAACTTTTTAAAAACATAAACAAACCACATAACTACTCATAAATAAGTAGGTGCGATCAGTCTCTACTGCAGACCCAAATGAGTCAATTATCGTTGGAATAAGATGCTAGATGACATTTTTCCATACACAGACGATAGAAATGGCGATATTAAGACAGAGTAAATTCGATTTTACGCCCTATGTATTACGTAATAATTGGACTAGAACAGATATACTACAAACTTTCCTGAACCAATCGAAAACAGAATGGTCGAAGAAAGTTGTCTTACCAAGAGATTGGCTGAACCAAAATTAATACAATAATGTTTCATCAACTCTTGTCACAGTGGCTTGTGCTTGGGTATGATAACCGACAGATTTTTATGAAGTAGCGTATTCAATGACAATTAAAAACAAAAGTCTTACCCTTTTGGGCGCCGCTGCGCTCTCATTATCAGTAACTGGATGTAGCGTGTTTGACTGGCTGATCTATAAGCCGGATATTCCACAAGGTAACTACATGGAAACTCAGCAGGTAGAGAAACTGCGTATTGAAATGACTAAAGAACAAGTTGAATACATTCTCGGTAACCCTGTATTACGTGACAGTTTTTCCGATGATACTTGGTATTACGTGTATCACTATAAAAGTGGACGTGATGCCAGCATCATACACAAAGAGCTAATCATTCATTTTGAAGGTGATGTGATGACTAAAGTTGTGGGAGATTACGATCTTGCCGAAGATTTTGATATACCACTAGATCAAAGCCGTCTTCCTGATGCACCCACACTAAACGTTGAAGATAATGTTGAGGATAACGTTGAAAACATGGAAGTGCCATTGATCCCAGAGCAGCGTTCCGGTACTAAGCCGTTAGTAGAAGAGAACGAATCTGAATCTCAAATGAAAAAGAAGTTTTAAAAACAGAAGCTTAATTAAACCTAAATTCGGATAATTAAGTTGAATTGATGAGTTTCTAACCTCTGGCTCTAGAAACTCATTTAATGATTTTTTGTATCTTCCCCCCCGTGATCTTATTTATCCGGCCTTCCTCTTTCGCTTTTTCGGCTCGGCGACGTCGTACATCTTTGGGATCGGCGATCAAAGGGCGATAAATCTCTACCCTTTGGCCCGGTACTAAAACTTCATTATGCTTAACTGCACGGCTAAAAATGCCCAGCTTGACCGTTTCAAGATCAATGTCAGGAAAATAGTTAGTCATGCCACTCAACTCCACCGCTTCAATACAGCTAGTTCCCGGTGCCACTTTTATTTGAATACGTTTTTGCTGTGTTGGTAAAGCATAAATCACCTCTACCGAAAAATATTCCTGCTCTATTTTCATCCATCTATCTCTTTAAAATGCATGACTAAAAACCTCATATATTGAAATTTATAGCTAGAAACTTGATCACCGATATATCACTTTCGCTCTGCCGATAAATGCCGTCACCATTGATGACATCAACTCTTTAAAAACCTTACCAAAAGCCAACTCGACAATGAAACTAGAGAACTCGAAGCTCAACTCAAAATCTATCTTACAGGCATCTTCAGTCAATTCTGTGAAGCGCCACTCGCCGTGTAAGTGCTTAAAAGGCCCCTTCTCTAAAGAGAGCTGAATACGCTTACCCGGTATCACATGATTGCGAGTAGTGAAGGATTTACTAATTCCAGCTTTAGACACATCGACAGAAGCAAGCATAGTCTCACCGTCAAATTCAAGCACCTTGCCGCCGACACATCCGGGTAAAAACTCTTTATAGGCTTCAACATCATTGACGATTTCATACATTTGCATTGCGCTAAAGCGCACTAACACACTGCGGGATATTTGGGGCATTCTGCTCTATTACCTGAAAATTTTATCTTAACAACTTGATTAAACCTGTTGCCAAAGACAATCACCCAAAAGAACACCAAGGGTGATCACAATGACAGGATTTTAACACGATCATAGAAAAAGGCATATTTACCTCTTGCTAAAGTGAGACACATAAAAGCATAGCCCTGCTAATTACCCTCTCAAAAGTGTATTTTCGCTTAAAAATCATGCAAACCCTCGTTATTCTGCATAAATATATGAATAACTCGTCAGCAGCAATTCCAAAAAACTTGTCGCTGCGTATAATAGCTAGCCTATGGCTAAGAAAAACGCAAAAAAATCAAAAAATTCCTCCGCGTCAATTGCACGTAATAAGCGCGCAACCTTCGACTATAAATTCGAAGAGAAGATGGAAGCAGGTCTATCTCTTATGGGATGGGAAGTTAAGTCTATTCGTATGGGCAAGGTCAACTTGTCTGAAAGCTATGTATTTATGAGAGACGGCGAAGCCTTTCTCTTCGGTTGTACCATAGCACCATTGAATACCGCATCAACCCATGTTGTCTGTGACCCTATGCGCTCACGTAAACTTCTGCTTAAACGTAAAGAGCTAGATAAATTACAAGGGCTCGTTGATCGCAAAGGCTACTCTATTGTACCAATCTCTATGTACTGGCAGAAAGGTGCCTGGGTGAAAATTGAGATCGGTCTGGGTAAAGGTAAAAAAGAACACGATAAACGTGAAGATACTAAAGATCGAGAATGGCAGATTGAAAAGTCTCGCACAATGAAAAAAGCTGTCCGTGGTGAATAACTGAAAATGTGTAAGCATGAGTACTCGGTGATTAATAGTCAGTACCAACGAACAAATAAATAAATAAACAATCACCCAAAAAACAGAGCTAAACGTACGGATAACGAACAAACGATAGTACGAGTTGCAAAACCTCCTTGGTAATCGAGATGCAACGCGTTACAATCGAACTGTACTTGGGGGCGATTCTGGATTCGACAAGATTCTCGAAACCCTGGGAGCATGCCGAGGGGCGGTTGGCCTCGTAAAAAGCCGCACTGTTATAGTTGCTAACGACTCTAACTACTCTCTAGCAGCTTAGGCTAGCTAGCCATCTTGCCGAAACTTCTCAAATGGGTTTGGTTTATAGATGGTCATCTAACATTTGATAGCGAGGGAACCACGTTCAGGGGTGAACCGCGAAATAGTACTGAACTCGCCAATTGCAATCCTGTCTTTCGGAGTGTACTTGGTTAACTAAAAGAGAGACTAAGCATGTAGTGCCTTGGATGTAGGCTTTTTGGACGCGGGTTCGAGCCCCGCCGCCTCCACCAATTATAGGAAAAAAGACGTCTCAGGACGTCTTTTTTTCTGCCTGTAAAATAATAAAATCAATAACTTAGACTACGCTAACGTTTACTAGCATCTCGTAAACTTGAGTTTTATGTGACTGGCCCATAAGCAGCTTGCTATTGATTTAACAGCCATTGGCAAACTCCATTAGCTGATATCCATTAATGGCAAAGGGGTCGAACTCCCCCCCTTATTGCCATAGCTAAATGTTATTCAAAATCAGAGTACATCCGCACATTCACCAGATCGTACAAAGAGGTTGACTCAAGTTCCGCCTTACTGACAAAGAAGTTCATGCTTTAACCATGTGCATCATGGTTAAATACACACAAGTTGAATAATACCCAAGTTGAATAGGGTTAACGTTGGCCGCAAGTTAGTGTTTGATTTTTCTAAGCTGCCTGTGCGGCAGTGAACATGCTGGATAGTGCGGAGGAAATGAAAGACATTTTCTAAGCTGCCTGTGCGGCAGTGAACAGCGCACCAATTTATGCACTTCACTAATATCATTTCTAAGCTGCCTGTGCGGCAGTGAACAATCTGATGGTTCCAGTTGTGGTTATAGCCGTTTTCTAAGCTGCCTGTGCGGCAGTGAACAGCACTTAGAAGAAGGTGATATTGATGATCTATTTCTAAGCTGCCTGTGCGGCAGTGAACACCTCTTTGATTGATTAGGTTTTTTGATTAAATTTCTAAGCTGCCTGTGCGGCAGTGAACCAAGCGAACAAGTTTGTAAAAGTGAATCTGATTTTCTAAGCTGCCTGTGCGGCAGTGAACGTTATACTCTTGCTCAGACATAATCGTCTCCTTTTCTAAGCTGCCTGTGCGGCAGTGAACCAAAAAACACCGCCGCGCCTGTAATTTCTGGCTTTCTAAGCTGCCTGTGCGGCAGTGAACGCGAGTAATACCGCTATTTTGCGGCTCATATTTTTCTAAGCTGCCTGTGCTGCAGTGAACTGGAAGACGGAGAGCTTATAAAGTGGGACGAGTTTCTAAGCTGCCTGTGCGGCAGTGAACATCATTCACCTGCTCATGATTCTGCACCTATATTTCTAAGCTGCCTGTGCGGCAGTGAACTAACCCTAAGTTTGCGGCATGGGCTCCTCCACTTTCTAAGCTGCCTGTGCGGCAGTGAACACGCCAGAAAATGTTCGCGGCTTTGATAAGTATTTCTAAGCTGCCTGTGCGGCAGTGAACCGGCTATATATTTCTCCATCTTCTTTCTCTAATTTCTAAGCTGCCTGTGCGGCAGTGAACATAAATCACACCAGTCATAAGTTATGTCATCATTTCTAAGCTGCCTGTGCGGCAGTGAACTTTGGCATGTTTTTGGCTATCTGATTCAGTGATTTCTAAGCTGCCTGTGCGGCAGTGAACTAGCCCGCCCATATCTCCAGCTAACTATAATCTTTCTAAGCTGCCTGTGCGGCAGTGAACATATCTCAAAGCAAGTTGGCGCGGGTTGTGATTTTCTAAGCTGCCTGTGCGGCAGTGAACCGAAGAGTCAGCCAAAACGCCCCATTATGTTTTTTCTAAGCTGCCTGTGCGGCAGTGAACAAATCAACTGAAAACGGCTTTTCCTCTATATTTTTCTAAGCTGCCTGTGCGGCAGTGAACATATCTTGAACTTCGCGATACGTTCAGCGCCATTTCTAAGCTGCCTGTGCGGCAGTGAACCAAGCAGCAGAAAGCAGCACTATGACGCTCAATTTCTAAGCTGCCTGTGCGGCAGTGAACGGTGAATATTGTGAGTTTAGATGCTTAAATGATTTCTAAGCTGCCTGTGCGGCAGTGAACCGATAAACCGTAATGATAATTCGTCAAATATTTTTCTAAGCTGCCTGTGCGGCAGTGAACGCCTATTCCTAATTGCATAGTTATTCTAGTTGTTTCTAAGCTGCCTGTGCGGCAGTGAACACAATAATTATGGAACTCACACGTATGGGAATTTTCTAAGCTGCCTGTGCGGCAGTGAACCGTCAAGTTTTTGTGGGAATTTAACTATCATATTTCTAAGCTGCCTGTGCGGCAGTGAACAGACGTAACAATGTCGTATCAAGTCCGAGCGTTTTCTAAGCTGCCTGTGCGGCAGTGAACCCTATGACTGGTGTGATTTATCGGTAGTGAGTTTTCTAAGCTGCCTGTGCGGCAGTGAACGCGGTTAACGGAACGTTTAAAGCTTGAAAGTTTTTCTAAGCTGCCTGTGCGGCAGTGAACTCTACATTAAGAAAACGATTGTAAGTAATATCTTTCTAAGCTGCCTGTGCGGCAGTGAACAAAAAGCAACCGCAACTACAATATTAATTCTCTTTCTAAGCTGCCTGTGCGGCAGTGAACCATCCACCAGCCATAATTCATTAGACGTAGTATTTCTAAGCTGCCTGTGCGGCAGTGAACAAAAGCATTAAAAATGAAGAATTGTTATCTAATTTCTAAGCTGCCTGTGCGGCAGTGAACACCGAAGATCTACAAACTGAAATCCAATGTGATTTCTAAGCTGCCTGTGCGGCAGTGAACGGAAAATACAAGGTAAGCACAAAATTCTACAATTTCTAAGCTGCCTGTGCGGCAGTGAACTTACGTTAGATATAGTCTAGCCAGTCGCCATTTTTCTAAGCTGCCTGTGCGGCAGTGAACTCTCCACCTGCAAATAAATAACTATTTGTTGTTTTCTAAGCTGCCTGTGCGGCAGTGAACCAACTTTAGATAGTTTAGC
Organism: Shewanella sp.; assembly: GCA_037132815.1. Taxonomy (GTDB): domain Bacteria; phylum Pseudomonadota; class Gammaproteobacteria; order Enterobacterales; family Shewanellaceae; genus Shewanella. Next base: position 1,464 of record JBAHZX010000069.1, on the reverse strand, counting down.
TAAATTACACTTGTTTCTAAGCTGCCTGTGCGGCAGTGAACTTTGAAAGGCGGCGACTTGTTCATCGGTCAACTTTCTAAGCTGCCTGTGCGGCAGTGAACTTTGAGTTCCTAGCGAACGACGTTCGCTTGATTTTCTAATCTGCCTGTGCGGCAGTGAACCTGAAATCGTAGGCGCAATTGTATTTTCTGCGTTTCTAAGCTGCCTGTGCGGCAGTGAACTGGGGTTTACGCTCTGTTAATTTATTAGATGATTTCTAAGCTGCCTGTGCGGCAGTGAACCAATCGCAGAGGAGCAAACATCTACTAATCTATTTCTAAGCTGCCTGTGCGGCAGTGAACGCATTCGTTAAGTTATTGTAATTAGTGTCACGTTTCTAAGCTGCCTGTGCGGCAGTGAACGAAAAAGTTTTGCAAAAAAACCTGATTTATCATTTCTAAGCTGCCTGTGCGGCAGTGAACTGCTACAAGACGATTGGAAAAGCCTAGCAATATTTCTAAGCTGCCTGTGCGGCAGTGAACACCGAACAGAGCCAAAAGCTAGCCAGCTTATGTTTCTAAGCTGCCTGTGCGGCAGTGAACACGATGAATTTTATTGTTTTTCAGAGTGTACGTTTCTAAGCTGCCTGTGCGGCAGTGAACGAGAAAATTACGATAACTATTTACCGTATGAATTTCTAAGCTGCCTGTGCGGCAGTGAACGGTGGGGGTTTGTACTCTCCCTACTGTCAATATTTCTAAGCTGCCTGTGCGGCAGTGAACAATAGATTATAAACAAAAAAACAAGTCACAGCAAAGCATTAAGGTGATTATATGCTTTTTACCTTATTTTCTAGCTTGCCTGTAACTTATTGAAATTAAATTATATTTTTAAAGAGCTATTTTTTAGGGTAAATTATTGCATTGACCTAAAATAACCCGCCTCATTCGGCGGGTTTGTATTTTAAATTTTAAAAGCAAGGGATTGTGGCTTGTTTACCCGTTATGTTCCGACTCAAACCATAACAAGTATATAAGCCTGATTGAGGCTTACTTACTTTTTTCATGGTAATAAATAAAGGAAACACCGCTTTATCAATTGCAGGGAGTGTTCTATCGGTTGATAAACTTTGTACGCTGATAAAAGGTAGTTCTGAATCTATCAATGTACTTTTTTCTTGTAACGTTTTTAAACATGAATCATAGGGTATGTTGAACTTAGTAGATTGGTATTCTGCTTTTTTAATTAAGGCATCTTGCCTACGTTTCTTTCCTTTTTGTGCCACCCGTTTAAAATAAGCATATTCAGAAATGTTATCCGGTACTCTATTAATCGATTCAATATCAACATAATCGGTGAGTCGATTTAGCCAACTCGGCACATTAAAGACCTCTAACTGATTTTTGTCTTCTGCAAAAAGTCGTATTTTATTACCAAGTGGGAAACTTTTAGCACCATAGTTAGGAATAGATAAGGCAATGGCTG
>JBAHZX010000062.1:0-11031 GCA_037132815.1 Shewanella sp. | reverse complement strand
TAATGATGAATTAAAGCATGAAATCAAACAAGTATCTCGGCAGACTTTATCATCTGTGGTATCAGAGTTAAGTACACCGCTCACGCCCCTGTTATCTTGGTTTAATGAAGGTACAAATTTGATTGAAATATCTTCGATAGTGTGGCAGCAAAAAACTCAGTTGAAGCCTGTGAACAATAAACACAATGCTAAAATTCATCTAGCACAATTCCCGCTAAAATCTCCACCTTGCAAGAGTTGTCCTGCTCGTCAAAATGGATTGTGTAAATGTGCCATGAAAAAACTGGCTAGTTAGATAATATAGAGACAGAAGAGGTACAAGAGTAATCTTGGGAAGACTTAACCAGAATAAGTGAACAGCAGCAAAGAACTCCAACGAGTGCCACTCAATAATGTACTCCTCAGTAGTCGAAGAGCGCTGTAATAACTACAAAAGTTATTAGCTATTCAATAAAACTCACCATTTTTATTTTACAAACTGATAATAGCTCGACTTAATGTAGGGCCTACCAATTGCTTCAATGCCATCATAGTCATCCCCTTAGCAAAGGTTTTAGTTCCGTTCACAACCGCATTTTCGATGAAAGAGGCTCTAGTCGCCGCCCTTGTCCAGCCATGGCTATCAAGCAGTTCAAGCAGTTCTTCACAATCGAGTTCAGTTCCATTAAAACATAACGCCACAGAACCTGCGTAGCGCTTATGCTTCACATCAGTAATTGCATCAATTTGAGTCAGTTGCTTAATCAAATCTGCAACCTGTTGCGGGTTTTGACGAATAAAATCTGAACGTACACGTAAACGCTGAGCTGTCTTGTGAATATAAGTGTTCATAAATAATACCAATTACCTAACTTCGTGATGATAATCATTTTCATTCTCAATGTTACATGTATATTTGATACTGATCAAATATAAATGCAAAACTATTATTTTTTAAGTCTATAAAATATGATTTTAATGGTTTTTGGGTATAATCTACTGATGAATAAAAATATTGAAACTGTACTTAAACTTAGACGTTGGGTTAGCATCGCTCATCATATCCCTGGCAGGGTCAGACTCCAATATAAGTTGGGTATCCTTGCTCATTTTACAAAATTCAGCAGCAGAGAAATGGAACAGGCTATCCAAAAGATACCAGCACTCAAACACTATAAGCTCAACAATGTTACCGGAAGTTTAGTGATTGAATACGATGTAGGTCAAATTAAGCCTCAGCAAATCGAGGCACTATTTTCAGAGTCTGAGCATGAAGCAAAGCAAGCCTGTTATGCACTGAGTCATAGCTTGGACATAGATGGAGCTAATTATGAGTAAAGACCACCAGGAAGAGGGCTACCCAGCCTACTCTCAACATGGTGACCCGACAGCGGGTGAGCAACAAGCACCTCAAGTTCCTCCAGGTTATTATAGTTATCCGCCTCATATGGTGAATCCCTATTATTATGCTCCACCGATGCCGCATGGCATGCCACCACAACATATGGCTCCACCGCCGAGCTATGGAATGCCACCGCAGCATATGCCCCCCCCTGGCTATGGCTTTCCAACACCACACATGATGCATCAAAACCAGGGCGATCCTAGACATAATCACAGCCATGGAGCTGCGACACAACAAGAACAGAATCCAGCAGGAAATGACCCTCTACTCGAACAAGCCCAAGCGATGCTTGAAGGTGCGTTTGGAGATGAGGCCGGCATATTTAAAGAACTATTAGGAACTATAGGTATGAATGATAAAGAATTTTGGAAAGGCGCCATAGTTGGTGCAGCAGCCGCCCTTATCTTAAGTAATGAAAATGTTCGTAAAGGACTGATGGGAGCGATTTCAGGTGCAGGTGGCATGTTAAAAACCGGTGGAGAATCGGTAAAAGATGCCGCTGTAAAAACAGCGTCTAATATGCAGCAAAATGTTACTGCTGGCGGTGAGATTTTCCAGGAAACCTATGCAGCAGGAAAAGAGGGTTTTAAAGAGTCCGTTGAGCGTCATCAGCAAACCCCCGAAGTAGAGGCTTCCGAGTCGTCGGAAACTGATTTAAGTATATCTGATGAGTCGACTACCGACACTAGCATCCCTAAGAAAGATAATGAGTAATGCAACAGATAGGCTTAATCCTGCGAGCAGAGCCATGCTCGTTGGCGCTATCATAGGTGGCACAGCCTCTGCGGCAAGCCAGTGGAAGAGAAGACAGGCAGGAGAGATTGAGACCAATCAGTTGGTTTGCAATGTCACCAAAGACTCTCTGAAAACTGGGCTAGTGAGTGGCGGTGTAACCTATGTGGCTGGAAAGATGGCAGGCAGACCCCTATTGTCTATGTTCACTCTATTGAGTGCAGGTGCCGCCAGCTTATATTTGATGGAACACTACAGGGGAAATCAAGAGCATGAATAAACATCATCCCTATTATGGCAATCCTTACTTTGGTTATCCAAATTATGCTTATCCAAATTATGGCTATCCAACGGCTGGTTACCCTAACAACAGCTCGACCAATGGTGGGCAGCCTCCGCAAACAGAAACATCAGCAAGTTATAAAACTGAAAATAGCAAAACACACTTTGCTATGGGGATCGCTGCAGGCGCTGCGGTTGCCTACTTGCTAACAAATAAAAAGTTTCAGCAGAGTGTCAGTACTACTGGACAGAAGGCATGGTCAGCGGTTCGCGGAGAAGTAGAAGAGCTAAAAGAGCGTCTAGAGGATACGCAAGCCGAGCTTGAGTATTACCGAAATCTCCACAAAGGTGAGGATTGATGGATCTTCAAATTAGACACCAGTTTCCAGGGCGTATCCGTTTTAAACTACCCGATCTGAAGCAACATTCAGACCTAGGTAAATGGATTAAACAGAGCCTACTGGCAATTCAGGGGATCAAAGAGATCCGCGTCAATGAACATGCTTGCTCTATTGTCATCTATTATGATACTCAGTTGCTTGATAGTCAGACCCTCGCAAGCCGTTTGGCTGCACTGGATCTTGAAAAGGGTGAACCCGCTGACAGCGAGCATGAATTTAGCCGAGGCGACATTGCATTAAATGTGATTGGGACGCTATCGGCTGCAATGCTACCAAAAAAATGGGGCGCCATTACCACCGCTACCCTGATAGCGCCGACGCTGGTCGAAGGTGTTAATGAGTTAAAAGACAAGAAAATTACGGTTGAAGTGCTCGACGCCATTGCCGTCGGACTCTCGGCATGGCGAGGCGACTACAGCACAGCCATGTTAACTCAGAGCTTGATCAGTTTCGGGGAGTACATGGAGCAGCGTACTAGTCGTAGCAGCGATCAACTATTAGCTGATCTCATGCGTCCCCCAGAGACATTAGTCTGGAAAATCACGGCATCTGAAAAAGTAAAATGTCACTCTTCTACTCTTATCGAAGGCGATCTGATTGAGTTAATGCCCGGCGATGCAATACCGATTGATGGCACCGTAAGCTCAGGGACTGCACTAATAAATCAATCGACATTAACCGGAGAAAGCGTACCCGTTCGACGAGAACAGGGGGCTGTAGTTTACTCTGGCACCAGTGTATATGAAGGAAGCATAAAAGTTCGTGTCGATAAGATAGGCAGCGAAGCAACAACGGCAAAAATTGCCGAGCTTATCTATGATTCTCTCAGTTCGAAGAGTGAGATACAGCAAGTTACCCAAGAAATGGCTGATAGGCGAGTAAAAATAACCTTGGGGATCGGGGCGGCAGTTTTTGCCTTGACACAAGATATCAACCGATTAGCGGCTGTTTTCCTAGTTGATTACTCTTGTGCACTAAAACTCAGTACTCCCGTGACCTTCAAATCTATCATGTATCGAGCCGCTAAGAGTGGCATCTTGCTCAAGGGTGGTAGTGCCATCGAGAAGCTGGCAAAAGTAGATACCTGTGTATTCGACAAAACAGGTACGCTTACCTATGGCGATATGGAGGTGACAGATGTTATTCCATTAACCGACTCAAATACTGCTCGGGATCTGTTGGCCATTGCAGCCTCAGTAGAAGAGCACAGTAACCACCCTCTGTCACAAGCTATTGTCAACGCGGCTCAACACAATGAATTGCCACATATCGCTCACGGTGAAGTGGAATATGTGATTGCTCATGGACTGCGTAGTACGCTCGATGGGCACTGCCTTATGATGGGAAGTCGGCACTTTTTAGAGGCTGATGAAGCTGTCTCCTTTGCCTCTTATGAGAAAGAGATCCAAAGGCTTGAGAGTAAAGGCCGTCACCTCATTTTTATCTCACACCAGAAAAAGCTCATTGGTATGATTGGACTCAGGGATCATCTGCGCGATGATGTTGTTGAAACACTACAGATGCTACGTGATTTTGGTATCAATGAGCTAATCATGATCTCAGGTGATAGTAAATCCAAAGCCTATCTGCTGGGAGATGAGCTTAAGTTAGATAAAGTATTTGCTGAAGCGACGCCTGAGAGCAAATCAGGGATTATAGATTCGCTTCAACGTTCAGGACGCACGGTGATGTTTGTCGGTGATGGCGTCAATGATGCACCCGCCTTAACCAAAGCAGATGTTGGCATCGCTATGTGTAAGGGTACGGAGCTTGCCCGTCAAGCTGCAGATGTTGTATTACTTAAAGATCAGCTTGTTGGCGTTGCAGAGGCTCGGCAGCTGGCACAGGTCGCCATGAGGCTAATCAACAGCAACATAAAACTGGCTGAGTACATTAACAGTGGCATTATGCTGGCAGCGGCGTTAGGTAAACTTAATCCTGTAATGAGTGCAGTGCTGCACAACGGGACAACGATTGCAATATTGGCACGCTCCCTTGCTGCTAAGAATGGCTAATAGATAAGAGACTCTAGCCATTCTTAGTGCGACATCTGTCCTGAGTATATCTTCAAACTCGCCATTGTTGATAAAACCTAATAATAAACCATTTTTCGGATAACACCCTGAAATGGAACCACTCAATTGACTACTTCCTACAGTGTTCAGGTTAAACCATCACAATTCGTTACATGAACTCTGCTTGAATATCTATATCCCTTTGGTGTTTTTCACCAAATTAGGTAAAGTGTCGGCAGCAAGCACTAACGTTCTGGTGATCTGAGTAATTGCGATTGCCACGAACAATTAAAATAAAACTAATAATGATAAAAAATATCATATTTAAAGGAAGAGTATGAGCGACTTCAAAGATACTTATGCAGGCAATGATCTGCGGGAAGTGAAGCAGCTAGGCATGTGGGCCTCCATAGCCAGCTTAAGTTATATTTTCTGGATAGTCGGCGGCATGGAGCTCGTTGAGCGTATTGCCTATTATGGTGTTAAGGCCAGTGCGGGTCTTTATGCAAAAGCACCTGTCTCTGAAGGCGGCCTAGGGATCAGCCTCAGCGACTATGGTTTGATTATCGCACTTTGGGCCTTGATGCAGACTTTTGTCCCAGTATTTACCGGCGGCATTTCAGACCGAGTCGGCTACAAGGAAACCATTTTTGCATCAACTATAATCAAAATTTGTGGTTATTTAGTGATGGCCTTCTTCCCCAGTTTTTATGGTTTCCTTTTCGGTGCCATATTACTCGCCGCTGGTACTGGGATATTTAAACCTGGCATTCAGGGAACTTTGGTTCTTTCCACTGGCAGACAAAACACTTCAATGGCCTGGGGAATATTCTATCAGGTGGTGAATATCGGTGGCTTTCTTGGCCCACTGGTTGCTGTGCATATGCGTCAACTATCCTGGGATAATGTCTTTTATGCCTGTGCTGCCATCATCTCATTTAACTTTCTCTTTCTCCTCGCTTATAAAGAACCAGGTAAAGAGGAGCGGTTGGAACGCAATCGCAAGATTAAAGCGGGTGAAATCCATCAAGAAGCACTCTGGAAAGATGCCCTACACGAACTGAAGAAACCTATCGTTATCTATTACATGCTGGTGTTTGCAGGTTTCTGGTTCCTATTTAACTCACTGTTTGATGTACTGCCAATCCATATTGCCGAGTGGGTTGATACCAGTGTCATCGTTACATCTCTCTTTGGTCCGGAGGGCACCTCAAATGGCTTCTTCCAGTTTTGGCTAGGATTGGATAACACTGGGACTAAGGTCATGCCAGAAGGCATGCTCAACCTTAATGCTGGTATGATAATGACCTCATGTTTCCTCGTCGCCGCCCTTACTGCTAAATATCGTATCACCTCGGCCATGCTGGCTGGTTGTCTGCTGAGTATCTTAGCTTTTGTTATAATTGGCGCCACTAACACGGCTTGGATGATGGTATTTGCCATCGCTATGTTCTCGTTTGGTGAGATGATGATCAGCCCTAAAAAGAATGAGTTTATGGGTAACATAGCGCCGGAAGGCAAGAAGGCTATGTATTTGGGGTTTGTCATGCTACCGCAAGGAATAGGCTGGACACTAGAAGGTTTCTTTGGTCCTAAACTTTATGAGATGTATGCCTCGAAAGAGATTTTTTCACTGAATCTATTATCTGAGCGTGGCATGAGCGCCAGTGATGTGAGCGCGATCCCACTGGGCGAGGCCTTCACTACTTTAGTTACCTTTACCGGTGAGCCAGCTCAAGAGTTGACAACCTTGCTTTATAACACCCATAACATAGGTATGGCTTGGTACATCATAGCTGCAATTGGCACTATCTCTGCTGTGGGGATCTATCTATACGGCAAATGGTTACTGAAATTACAGCGAGCTTAACTGTTAACCAATCTCAGAATGGGATAGTGAAAACCCAAAAAGCTGACATCCACGTCAGCTTTTTGTTTAAATAAAATTAAACAAATACAGATAATTATGTAGTTTTAAATTGTGCTTAGGCTTAAGACTATCTAACTCATCAACAGATAAGATGGTAACGAAGTGAACCACCTAACCAAAGATACCGTTAACTTCTTCGACAGTGAGATCTCGGCTTGCCCCTTGCTCTAAGGTAAGGTCTAGTAACAATTTGCCAATCGAGCAACGATGCAGCCCGATGACCGGATTACGAAAACGGCCAAACATACGTTTAATTTGATGATATTTACCTTCGGTTAAAGTTACGCTAGCGACACAGTCATCGATAATTTCAAGTTTAGCCGCCTGAGTAGTAATATCTTCAAATTCAAAATAAAACCCCTTAGCGAAAGCATGAATATACTCTTCAGACAGTGGACTTTTCAACGTCACTAGATAACGCTTCTCGACTTTATATTCAGGAGACATCAGCTTTCTGGACCAGCGTCCATCATTGGTCAGAAGCACTAATCCTGAGGTATTCAAATCGAGCCTACCGACGATATGTAGGCTAGTACTGTCTTGTCGATCTAACAGCTCTATCACCGTTTTGTGTTTAGTATCCTTGGTTGCACACACTACACCTACTGGCTTATTTAACATCACATAGCTAGGGGTTTTATTTTTAAGCACTCTGCCATCTAAACACACATGAGAAAACTCACCCACCAGTTGCTGTATGTTTTTAGCCACAACACCATCGACTCTAACCCTGCTCTGCGCGAGCATCAAGCGTACATCTTTACGATTGACTTTAAGTTCACGACTAAGGAACCGGTCTAATCTGGCGCGTTTGGATTCCATTTCCCTTTGCCTATTGGACCGAAGGTTGAACTGCAGATAGAGGGATCACTTTATAGGCGCAGCGCCTAGCTCCTTCGATAATATGCTCTTCACGGCTGACTGTAGCCTCATCGCTTAATAGGGTTTGAAACAAGTTAAGCTCTGAGTGGCAAAAATTAAGACATTTTCTGGCAGAGGCGCAAATTGGACAATGATTTTCCATTAACCAATAACATGACTCATCTTTAACTATACTAGCCATATATCCTTCACGGCTTCTCAGCTCAGCTAAGGCATTAAGCTTATCGATAAGACAGGCTTTGTTTAACATGCTCTGTTGATAAAGTGACAGTGAGGCTTGTTCTCTGTGTGTAATTAACTTCTCCAGTCCGCTTTCACCAAATACGCTAATAACTGAATCTATCAATTGCACCGAGAGTTCTTCATGGCGATTGGAAAAGTAGCTATTACTCTTAGAAGTCAGGGACCAGAATCGAGTTGGGCGACCACGAACCACTTTCTTATCTTCAAAGATCACATCACCATCATCTTCTAAACCTTGCATATGCTGACGCACACCCATGGTCGTCAGAGATAATTCACTGGCTAAAATCTTAACAGTGAGGGGACCTTGAGTTTTGAGCAATTGAACGATTTTTTCGCTGGTTTTCATGATACCTCTATATGCCTTTCTTCACTCTCACATTATTACCGATCCAGATATTAAGTAAATATTTTTATTTACTTTTACCTTTACAAATTTTTGTAAAGTATTTACATTACAAAACAATTAATAATGATAAAAGTTTACTAACTTACTCATCCTAAGTAGTAGCCACACAAATTACTTAGCTACATATTCTGTTGATTTTGAAGAGGTGAGCCATACTCCAAACAGCAGCAATACCGTTACGGTATGTAAAGTCGACACTAGAGACTAGATAAACCATCGAATAAGAAAATGAAAGATAAGGAGTAAGTTATGCTACATCTGGAACATTTAAACTTAGTCGTTGAAGATATTCCAACGACACTTAACTTCTATCGATCAGCTTTTCCTCACTGGTCAGTTCGTGGCAGTGGAGAAGGTACATGGCATGGAAAAACCAGGAACTGGGTACATTTTGGTGACGATTATCAATATCTCACTTTCAATGATGATGGTATAGGCAAAAATCGAGATCTCACGGGTCATCAAGTTGGCTTGGCTCATTTTGCCTTCGTTACCGATAATATCGATGCCGTGATTGCGCGTTTGGCAAGAACAGGATTCCTAGTAGACAAAGATGGCACAGTCGATGATTTCAGAAGAAACGTCTATTACTTAGATCCCAATGGCTATGAAGTTGAATTCGTGCAGTACCTAAGTGATATCCCGCCACAAAGAAATCAATATGATTGAGCTTCAATTCTAGGTGTTTTGGTAAAAATTTTACAGTCAGCTCATCATTTTAACCAAACAATTAATGCCAGCAAGACTAGATAGAAAAAAAAGCCTGAGATATAAGCTAAGAAAAAGTCATTTCTCGCTAATTTTTTTTCATGACTAAATACATCTGGAGAAAAGAAAGGCTTCTGAATCCATCCAAACGACACAACTCTTAATACCAATGCACCTGTTGTGTATAAAATGAAAGAAAATAAAATGTCCCCAAAAAACTGTTTGGCTATGTTATCCATTAACACCTCTTCTCCTCAATTCATTCGTTAAGAGCATTCAATGTACCCGTTTAGCATGTAAATGTCACGTTAAGACTTGTTAGTTATTAGTTATAACCAAGATCAAGTTTAGTTTGAGGACTCGACAATAATTGACAATAATCGGAATTTAACATAGAAGATAACTTCAAATTGTGTTTCATCTGTTAAAGATTGACCTTGATAACTGTAAAAAATTAGTTAAAACACAGATAGACAAGAGGTTTCGGTCAGGATACGGTAAACTCGGGCTAAATTTGGTTATAACATACTCTCATGAGCTCCCCTTTCAGTTACACGACTCAGTATATTCTAAATAAACCCCACTTTAATGAATGTTTTGATGAGTCGGTCACCATCGACCGCTCATGGCGCTCCTACATCAAAGCAATAGGTTTCTTTTTCGTTGGTGTCGTCCTATTGCTTACAGGCATAAATGCCTATGCTTCTTGGTTTGTTATCGGGCTAGGAGTATTGGAAGCGGGGAATGTAAAGTTTAAAAAGACGTGGTGGTTATGGCGACAAATGATAAGTAAAGCGGCTGGAAATGAAGTGATACTAACCTTAGATGAACAAGGGATTAGTAGCCACTCCTTCTACGTTAATAGCAAGATTTTATGGATAAATGTCTCTGAGATCAAAGCCACTGACAAGGGATTCCTTATTAAACATCCTAGTGGCACCAGCTATGTTTCTAAACAAGTGCTAAACGAAACAGCACTTGCTTTTGTAAACAGTAAGATTTAGCTATTTCATCCAATATATCCATCATACTTAAAAATGAAGAATCGAAGGTCTGAAAATTGTCATTAGTTCTACTCGTTAGTGCATACCTCCACTTTAAGGGATGGGTTAACGGAAAAATGAAAGGCGTAGCAACAAAGTATTTATCAAATTATCTTGCTTGGTTTAGGGAAAGTAACGCAAAGCTCAATAAGCAGGGAATATTAGTCGCAGCCTATGGGTGACAACAGTGTTCTACAACAGAGCCATAATTGTTGATATTCAAGATTGAAAGGCACGTTCTATTTCATCCGCTTTTAACCGACAAATTACACGATCTATGGTGTCATGCTTTGGGATACCTGCATCGAAAGCGCCATATTTTTTAACTAATCAAGTTTTAGAAGCCCAGAATATTCAATATTCTCCCATCCTTCTGTGCCAAAAAGTACAGCACTCATGGCTCATAGAATAATGTAGATATGTTGATGCTTTGGCAGCGATCAATGAGTGGATCTGTAATTGAATTAAAGTGTTTTAGAAAAGTAGCGCTCATACTGGATGCCCAAAGAGATTACTATGTCTTGATCTGATCGCTACATGCACTATAAGTTCAATTTATAATGTTCTTGCTGCGCCAATTTTCTTAATAAATTACTTTTCATAAATTAAGAATTAAAAACCTAGATCTCAAAAACAACGACAATATTTCATCGGTTTTAAACATGGATATGGCAATTTTAGTCGGACGCCACACCCTCCCTTGTCAGAATTATTATCAATCCTTAAAGGCTTAACGAGTCAAATAGACCGCAATACACTTACTCTATGACTTCAGCATTACTTAACCTAAATTATATTTTATTTTTTACTGATATTTTGTAAGAAAATATTAAAATAGACACAGACGTACGCTCAAATACCGCTAAAGATCCAATATTAAGTCCCAGGTGATTGTATTGCCTGCTAAGGTCATGTAATCTGCTGCTCCATTAGCAATGAATGGCTTAATTAAACGTGATGACTTGGGGTTTACTGTAAAAACCCCAGCCATGAAGTCCCAGT
>JBAHZX010000021.1:0-22103 GCA_037132815.1 Shewanella sp. | reverse complement strand
GAAATAATCAAAAATCTCAGGCACATTCCCGTTACCTAAACCAGCGTCAAATGCTGCTTGAAGGTTAGCAGAAGAGCCCTCTGCTATCTTAGACTGCGTACCTAGGTCTTCAACCATTTTTAGAAAATAGCCAAGATCTTTGTTGGCATTCGCAATAGAGAAACCAAGATCACTAACACCGTCAACCGCGTAGTTTTTACAGAAATGCATGAAAGGTGAGTTAGAGGGGCCCGTCGACATAATGTCAAAAAGTTGCTGACGGTCAACACCTGCAAGATCTGCTACAGCAAACGCTTGAGACATGGCACATACGGTAGTCATACCCATGAAGTTATTTATAAGTTTAGTGGTATGACCTGCACCAAGGGCACCAAGATGAAATACATTCTCACCTTGGTCTTCAAGGACAGGTTTAACTTTGTTAAACGTTTCTAGATCTCCAGCTGCCATAATATTTAGAAGACCATCTTTAGCGTGAGCGGGTGTACGACCAAGTGGAGCATCAATCATGCCCACGCCTTTCGCTGCAAGGTCTGCACCAATCTTGCGAGTAGAGGCTGGGATAGAAGTACCGAAATCAACCAACACAGCACCTTCTTTGATACCCGCTAGGATTCCGTCTTCGGCATATATTAGCTTCTCAACTACTATTGAAGTTGTAAGGCAAAGCATAACAATGTCACTAGCTTCAGCAAGTTCTTTTGCCGAATTGACTGCTTTAGCGCCCCTAGCAACACAAGTATCAACAGCGGCTTTGTTAAGGTCCATGACATTAAGCTCATAGCCGCGTGCTTGTAGGTTTTCAACCATGTTGCCGCCCATAAGGCCAAGTCCGATGAAACCAATGACAGGTTTTGTCATATCTTACTCCTAAATATATTGGTAAATGCTAATTGAATACTGAAAACTGTTCACCTCAAGCATAGGTATGCCATGTTTCTATATGGAAAACAGTATTGTAAATATTTATTTAAATTCGATTTTTAATTGTATTACAATATGACATGTTTTGCCAATTATTTTGATTACCAATTTTGTGATTTTGGACATACCAAGCGCTTAATTGGTAAAGGTGGTTGCATTTTTCTCGAAGTGAACAAAACTAAGTTATTTTTTGATAAACACGAATTGCCATGTTTTAGTCAAAATTTCAATGAAAACAAATCAAGCAGATGCTGATAACATAAACTTGGTCAGCTACAAAATCAAATTGATCTTAGGGTTGCTGTTTATTCAAAAAGAGCCTATTAAATAATAGGCTCTTTTTTAAGGCTTATAATATTAAAACTTAGCGCGAACACCAATAGTGTATCGACGATCTGATTCACTATATTTCCAGATAGAGTCAAGCTCTGTGGTGTAAACAATAGGCTCGCCAGTTAAATTCACTACATTAGCGACAACCGTGAAGTCTTCGTTAATATCCCAGCTAGCAGAGAAATCAAGTTGACCTCTAGCTTCGCGGTAGCTATTACCTACTGTAGGATCATAATAGTCAGCTGAAGGGTCATTCTGGTTGAAAACGTTATAACCTGAAGCACCTACGGTTTGTACACGTTTTGTAGTTTGCTCATCTAAAAAGCGATCACGCCAGTTATAAGCTAAACGTACCTGAATGCCTTCACCTTCCCAGTAAACCTGACCGTTGGCAGTATTCTTCGAAATATTCATTAGAGGGTTGCCATCAGGCTGTTCGCTATCGGCGTAAGTATAGTTTGCGCTCATACCTAAACCTGACCACATATCAGGTAAAAAGCTAAACTGTTGCTGGTAAGCCAATTCCAAACCTTTAACTTTACCACTGCCACCATTAACATCAGTGTCAATGACAATACCTGTACGACCTGCAGATTTTTCAGCATCAACATAATCTAAACCTTGAGCTTCACTAGCAAAAACAATATCACCTTGACTTTCACCTGCGGTATTGAGTATGCAAATATTGTCCCACTCCGTGGTATTTTGCCCATCTACCGTACTTGAATCAGCTAAGCAGCTACTGTCGGTTTGTGTAAACGAGTTAACATCTTTGTAGAAAATTGCCGCTGAGAGTAAACCACCATCACCAAAGTAATGCTCAATGGAAAGGTCGTACTGAGTCACACGGTATGGTTCTAACTGGTAAGATCCTTGAGTTCCCGTTACTATAGAGTTATCGATTGATAATGCAGGGCTTAACTCGTCAAAATCTGCACGACGCATAACTTTAGCAGCAGCGAAACGTAATAACGTATCTTGAGTTAAGTCATAGGTAACATTCAAACTAGGTAAGAAGTCTGAATAGTCATTTTTTCCAGTATCAAGTACTTTGTTACCATTACTATCGACTGAATCAACAACGCTAGACTTCAATTTGGTTTGAATATATCGCCCACCAAAAACGGCACGAATGTCTTCAAAATCTAGATGAACCTGAGCATAAATAGCACTGGTTTTTTCATTGATTTCCTTATATTCTCCAGCATCTTCAACCATATTGTCAGCTAATGACCCAGTCATTGCATAGGTCGTATCCTTTAGCATTTCTTGAACTAACAAATAAGTTTCATCGGCATTTTGTAAACGATCAGCGTCATAGACTCTGTAAGTGAGTAAATCATTTTGACCTGCAATCCCCGTTTGGTCGAATGAGTTATTCATATTAATCGTTTTAAAACTATCGCTGATAATAGGATTATCAATCCAAGTTGGGCTATATAAGCCGTCTGCGTTTGTTGCTTTCTTATATGAATCTTTAAGGTTATGGCCATCAACCTTTAAATCATAACGGTTAGCAGTGTAATCCCTCTCGGTAAAGCGAACACCCGCTTTGACGGCAGAAACAAAATCTAAACCAATATCGTTAATTTTAAAGTCAAACCGTAATGCTTGCTCTTCGTTGTCGGTATCTAATGTTTTATGGTAGAAATCACGGAAAACTAAGTTATCAGGATCCGTCAGCATGCCAGTATCGGCATAAACATAAGATGGGATGCCACCGCCGCTAGTTGAGCTACTGGTACTGGTATGTGTTACTAAGTCTAATGTTGGTTCAGTGCGCTCAATTGGGCGTAAGTTAAATTCTGAGGCTGTTTGACGTTCTTCAGATTTAGATAATGAATACTCAGCTGAAATTTCTATATTATCAGTAATTTCCCACTCACCACCAATAGCATGAGAGGTGGTTTCAGATGTCGTGAAATCACTCCAAGTCTTTGGAATCGTTAGTACGCCACTAAGATCGTAATTGTGCAGCTCTCCATTACTATCATAGTAAGAATCACTTCTAGGAATCACCGTTCCACCAACATCAAGAATTGAATAAGCAGATTGGCCACCCTCTAGTTTTGTCGTGTTCAAGTCAAGGTAGATGTTTGCCTCTGCACTTGCAGGTTCCCACTGCAATGATAATCCGTATGCGGTACGTTTACGTTGCTCCGTTTTTTGCTCTACGGTCGTCTGAGTTTTACGAAGATACTTACCGTTGGGGCCATTAGACGCATCAACAACTCCATCACCATCAAGGTCGATGTTGTCTTGTAAATCGACTTTATTGAAATACTCATCACGACGTAATTCACGGTCTAAGTAAGACATATTAACTGAAGCACCAAAATTACCAGAATCGCCAAAATTCCAGTTATTGCCTATTCCAGCTGAAAATTTAGGCGCAATATTTTCTGTTTTATCAGCATACTCACCATCGAGTGTTATCGCAACAAGAGGCTCTGTAAGCTCTAATGGACGTATAGTTTGCATGTTGACTGTACCACCTAGCGCACCTTCAATCATTTCAGGCGTTGGAGATTTAATCACTTCCACTGTTTTTAAGAAGCTTGATGGGAAATCATCTAAACCGATGCCACCTCGACCCGAACCTGCAGTAGAACGACCATTAAGCAAGATAAGGTTTTCTGATACACCACGAATAGTAACCGATTCACCTACACCAAAATCAGATGATATTGAAACACCTGTTATACGTTGTAGTGCTTCAGCAATATTGTTATCAGGTAGTTTACCAATATCTTCAGCAACAATGACATCGACGATACGATCATCAGTACGCTTAAGTAAGTTACCCGCTTTCAAACTGCCGAATATTCCTCGAACGGCAATGACTTCTATTTCACTTGTGTCTATTTCATCAGCATTATCTTGTACAGCGGGTTCCGCTGCAAATGCAGGTATTGTTAGCAGAGCCGTTAATGTAGCACCAAAAATTGTAATATTATTGGCCTTACTTTTAGCGTCACTAAACATCGCGCTTATTTCATTCAGCTTCATAATTTTCCCCAGAAAATTTATTTTTATGATGATGGTATTTTGGATGTACAATTGTTACTTCTTTAACCAATCGAAACATTTATATAACATATTACCATCCGTTGCAACTAGTTATTACCAAAAAATTTACGTTGTTATACCGAGTGGGGAGTTAAGGTATTTGCCATTGTCTATGGGTAAGTCCATTCTGCTAGTAATGCTGGACCTGGCGCTACAACCATTGCAGATATAGTAATAACAAGAAATATATAATCCAGTGCCTTATTAATTATAAGTTAATGAAATTATTATATTTACTAAGATCATAAACCCAAAGTTCATTCATTGAAATACGGCAAAGAGTATGTTAAAAACCAAAACTACTGGTTCTTTAATTGCAGATTATTGTCTCTAGTCAGGTGAGGAGTGGGGATATTATTTTATTGCTGCGGGCATAGAGTGAGCCTACCTCTATCCATCGATGTCATCAGTTATTTTGGCGCTAATAGCTTGAGTTGACAAGGGAGTTGCTGGGATGCCTTAACCAAATCAAAATAATGGTGGCCTGATATTAAATGAGTGGAGAGAACTCTGGATTACGTATAAAACCATCATAACAGGTTAACCAATTTTGCTTTAACTTTGTGAGTCTCTGTTGTTTATTGGTTGATGAGAGATCTGCTTGTTTCAAACAATCGTTGTCGAAATAAGGATGAAGGGTCACTAAATGATTTGATTTTAGCCTTAATAAAACAAGGTTGAATTGGTAATATAAGAGCAGTAACAAAGGCGCGATTATGTTATTACAAGGCGCCTTTATCTATGTACAGGAACTTGGGCCAATAACTTAATCTTCAAGCGAATAGGGTAATGGTTTAATCATCAGCGATGAATTTTCATCACCGGCAACTCTAAATTTGGCACTATCTTTAGTGTCATTAGGTAACACGGCTGTCAGTAAGACTTGATCACCTGACTGAACTAGCTCGATGATGGTACCCACTTTTTTAAAGCCATCATCTAAAGTTAGCTCTAGTCTGGTCTCTAGGCTGATAGTCTCGCGACTAGTACCGCTTAAGATATACAGTGCACGCTTATTGCCACCCCGATATTTCATGCGGGCTATTGTTTCTTGCCCCATGTAACAGCCTTTAGTAAAGCTGATGCCATTAATGCTCTGCAAGTTACACATCTGAGGCACAAACTTGCCCTGATGTTCAACTGCCAGATTAGGATAACCCGATTGTATCTCCAGAGCTTGCCAGGCAGTAGCATCGAAGAGTACTTGATTGATCGAGGTGAGCAAGGGCGCCGCGGCCTCCTTAGTTAACACTATGATGAAGCGATCATTATCTTTAAGCAGTAGACCACCAGGGATTTTGGTGATTTCTTGGTCGATACTAGTATTATCGGCTGGGCCGAAACGTTCATTAACCCAAGCTTGCGCCTGTTCACCAGCAACGCCTAATAGTACAAACTCATCGGTGATATCGACAAGTTCTGCCTTGCTAAACACCGCATACTTAGCTAATTGAGTTAGATCCAGTGCCAAGGTATCAGATGGCATCATCATGATTAGGGCGTCTTCGAGGGCAAAGGTTCTGAAGCTTGCCAACATCTTTCCCTTAGGATCGCAGTGGGCTCCCCAGCGCCATTGATTGCTTTCTAAAGAGCTGATGTCTGTGGTGACTTGTCCATGGATAAAACTACGGCCTTGTTCACCTGTTACGCTCATCAATCCCAAATGAGTCAAGTTGGAGAAGAGAAGCGATGGAATTGGGTCATTCAAGTTCCAATTGGGTTGAGAAACTGAAAGCGTCATATCATGTTCCTAAGAAGTAAACGGTTGGAAAGAGCTGATTGTAACTCTAATTTATCTAGGCAGAAATAAAGTGCGCCCACAATATTGTAATTGTATGCGCGTTTTTATTTGAACTAACACCAAAGTGAGACTTAAATCAGAATGATGTCGCTGCCTTCGTTCTGCTATTTAATGCAATAGACGAGTTCTGATAGTGCCTTCGATGCCCTTCATCTGCTCAAGCGCATCTAGGGCTTGATCTGAATCGATCTCCATTACCACGTAACCAATTTCAGCCGTGGTTTGAAGGTACTGAGCTGCTATGTTAATGCCTTTCTCTGCAAATGCTTGGTTAATCTTAATCAATATACCAGGACGGTTATGGTGGATATGCAGTAAGCGAGATGTGTCTTTATGCTGAGCAAGAGACACTTCTGGGAAGTTTACTGCAGTCATGGTCGAGCCATTGTCTGAGTATTTAGCCATCTTACCTGCCACTTCAATACCTATGTTTTCCTGGGCTTCCTGAGTGCTGCCGCCAACATGTGGCGTTAGGATAACATTATCTAGGCCACATAGAGGACTGAAAAATTTGTCATTATTCGACTTAGGCTCAACCGGGAACACATCGATTGCGGCGCCGGCTAGCTTTTCATTGCTAATGGCTGATGCCAGTGCATCTATATCGACAACAGTACCGCGAGAGGCGTTGATTAAGATGCCGCCTTGCTTCATATAGGCAATTTCGGCTTCACCTATCATCTCTTTAGTCTGCGGTGTCTCCGGTACATGAAGGCTGACAACGTCAGCGAGAGACATTAACTCTTGCATCGAATGAATTTGTTGAGCATTACCTAGTGGTAACTTATCTTCTATGTCGAAGAAGACAACGCGCATACCGAGGGTTTCGGCCAAGATACCCAGTTGGGTTCCAATATGACCATAGCCGATAACACCTAAGGTTTTACCGCGCGCTTCGAAACTGCCGACGGCACTCTTAAGCCATCCGCCTTTGTGCGCCATAGCATTACGCTGTGGGATACCGCGCAATAGCATAATAATTTCACCAAGTACTAACTCAGCAACACTTCGTGTGTTTGAAAACGGTGCATTGAAAACTGGAACACCCATATTTTCAGCGAAGCTAAGGTCTACCTGATTAGTTCCAATACAGAAGCAACCGATACCCACAAGCTTTTTCGCCTGGGTTAAGATGGTTTCGTTAAGCTGGGTTCGAGAACGAAGCCCGACAAAATGAGCATCTTTAATCGCCACAGCCAAGGCTTCCTCTCCGAGAGAGGCTTTGTGATATTCTATATTGCTGTAGCCTGCGCGTTTAAATACATCAACCGCAGAGTGGTGGACGCCTTCCAACAGCAGAATCTTGATCTTATCCTTGTCCAGCGAATGTTTAGCCATGATTTGGGTGCCTTTTTCGATTAGTGATATTTTGTTAACGTAAGTTCATCAATTTTCTATTGTTACTTGTTCAACCAAAATAGCATTTTTTTACGCTGTGGAGGGCTAGATGGCTATAAATATTATTCTTTTTACCAAACCAATAGAGTTTATCTGTATATGAGATTCCAATTTTGAAAAAAACAGCTTACTTGTTGGCCATTTATTGAAATAGAAAATCGGCTTTAATTTTACCTTGAATATGACCATTGTGTATCGCTTCAAGGTCTATTTTTACTCAATAGTCATTTGGATCTTTTTCATATTTATATCATGATCTTAATTTTTTAATAAATCAATAATATTCATTGTTCACGGGATAAGTTTGGTTGCTTAGACTGAGTCTTGAATTGAAACTGAGTCAGCCCGCTTACGGAAGATGACAATTGAGATAGCCACTAGCGCCAAAATCATGCAATACCAAGTGTGAGTTACCGCTTCCAGTGGTGAGATGCTAAAGGTCGATGCGATAAGCAGGGCCTGAGCCCCATATGGAATGAGCCCTTGAATAATACAGGAAAAAATATCCATAATACTGGCAGCGCGTTTAGGTGCTACGTCATGCTTCTGTGCCAGCTCTTTAGCAATATCACCAGTAACTACAATTGATACCGTGTTATTGGCAACGCAAGTATTAGTGAGGGCGACAATGCCTGCAATGCCAAGTTCTGATGCACGAGTCGAAGCACCACCTTTGGTCTTGGAAAATTTCGCAATTAACTTTCCAATATGCTTACTGACGAATACCAGCCCTCCTTGCTGTTGCATCAGTGCTGCAAGGCCACCCACTAACATAGAAAGGATAAAAATCTCCTGCATGTTACCGAAACCGGTATAGATATCCTGACCGAATTGGACAATACCATAGTCCATAGTGACTAAACCTGTGATGCCCGCAAGCAAAATACCGATAGTCAGTACTACAAATACATTCAGACCTGAGATGGCTAATAGTAAGATTGTGAGGTAAGGAATGACTTTTACAAGATCTATCTTCTGAGTGGCCACATCAGCCTGACCTTGAGCTGCGAGGGTGAAGATAATCAAGGTGATGATTGATGCTGGAATGGCGAAGATAAGGTTCTCTTTAAACTTATCTTTCATCTCACAGCCTTGGGTGCGTGTCGCTGCTATGGTTGTATCAGAGATGATAGAAAGGTTATCACCAAAAAGTGCCCCTGAAATTACCGCGCCGGCCATCAAGGCTAGCTCTATCTGAGCTTCGTTGGCAACACCTAAAGCAATCGGTGCAACGGCAGCGATGGTCCCCATAGAAGTGCCCATGGCGGTAGCTATGAATGCGGCAATCACGAAAAAACCAGGTAAGAGTAAATGAGATGGCACCAATGACAGACCTAGAGCCACTGTAGCATCAACACCGCCAGTGGCTTTAGCAACAGCAGCAAATGCACCAGCAAGCAAGTAAATGAGACACATAGCGATAATGTTGGCATGACCTATACCAGCTATAAACGTCTCTATGCTCTGATTAAGTCTCTGTTTAGAGATGATCAGGGCAAAGATAATTGCAGGCAGTATCGCAACGACGCTTGGTAGTTGGTAAAAAGCAAAATCTACATCCTGGCTTTGGAAGTAAACCCCCGCTCCGATAAATAGACCAAGGAATAGAAATAACGGAAATAAGGCAACAAATGAAGCATTAGGTGCATGGGCACTATTTATTTGATCATTTGCTGAAGCATTAGTCGATGTTGTCAAAGTCTTCTCACTTATCTTGTCACTCTGTCTTAAATAATTACGGGGAAAATAGAGTCGATTTCAATTCAATATTATACAATCTCGTTACGTAAATGAACCATTGGTTCCCATACTGTCTAGTTGACGCATACTCTCTATTGCTGATCGGTATATGAGTGAGTTGTTAATGGCTAAACTCAAAAATGACGGCATATGCAGAATGGTCAATATTAATAACTGGCAGAATATGAGAAAAATAGACGCCTGTCAATTTAGACGTCTAGATGTTTTTACTGCTATTATAATTTGGGGCCTCGTTGCCCTTAGTTCATTGCTCTATTACGGTTTATTGCAAGTTTTTTTTACTGTTAACTTTATACCCATTCTACCTCAAGCTGCATGATTCCAGTGGCAATTAAACGTGGTTTAGCACACAGGTTTATTGCTCTAAGCTGAACCTAAGCACCTACCTTTATGTAGGCAAGCAACTGACCACAGCGCAATAGCTACTATTCCTTATAGCAGATAGAACAAGGTCAGTAACGTAGTATAAATCACTTTAAAACCCACCCTATTGGGAGCGCCTAAGCAAATTCACTTCTGTGTTGGTTATCATTGGGATCTAAATTGCACTCTTTGGGAAGAAGTGGCTGACAAGTGAGCCATCATTATTTCAACAATGCACCTTGAATTGTATCCGCTCAGATGGCTCTGAAAGCTGCACTGTGAAGTAGAACGGGGATAATACTCCTATTCGCTCCATTGTGAAGGTGATGCGTTTCGGTTGAAATGGTCCAGCTTATTAAATTATCAGAATACAGCAAATTCAAGCTATGCAAGCCATTACAGGGCCATTAGAATGTGAGTTCTGATAATAAAGGGTCAAATAATGAAGTTACAAAATATAAATAAAATGGTATATCGCAAACATCTGAATGTGGTTACCATCGCGCTGGTTGCGGGCCTGATCATACTATCGTTAGCATTTGGAACCGGGCTGATAGCCTTGTTTAGTGAGATCAATAACGTGAGCGCTGAGTTGAAGAGTAATTTTTACCTGAACCTACTGGGTGTTGTCATGGCTGCCATTATTTCGGTCACTGTCTTAATGTACTTCAGACATCATCCTTATATGACTGAGGTTTACTATATATGGCGATTAAAAGCACTGCACAACCGTATCTATCGCAAACTTAAACAGATAAAGTCTGCTGCATCTAATCATGATATTGATGCGTTAGTCATATTGAGTTTTTATTATCAAAGCCTCAAACTCGTCTACCAATTGGATAATAACACACTGACTTTGAGCAAATTGCAGCAAAATATCGATGAACTCGAATTAAGTGTTAGTCAACACCATCTCACGGTTTCTGCTGATAAATTTAACCGCGATTTGTTGAACAAGTTCTAGTTGTGTATTCTCATGCAGATGCTCGCTCATACTCACCGAAGCCGATTAACGATTCAATCGTTGAATCGTTGAATCGTTGAATCGTCACATTGAATATTTTATACGAGGTTGTCCCAATATATAAAGCAACAATAGTAGGGAGTATTAAGGAGATAAAAATTATTAAAGCTGTAAACAAAAAGAAGCGGAGTTCTAACGAAGGAAGTTAGGCAACTGCTTGCAAAACAAGCAGTTGCCTTCGTTCGATGAGCTGGCCGATAAGCCGGGTCTTGTCGTGGACAGTTATTCATCTAGGCCTGCAATCACTCACAGGCTCAAGCGACCTACCCGGTTCCAACGCGAGCCACGCATTAACTATTAAAAGTACTGGAACCCTATTTGGTCTTGCTTCGGGTAGAGTTTACCTTGCCACAGACTATTACTAGCCGTGCGGTGCGCTCTTACCGCACCCTTTCACCCTTACCAATCCTAAAACTGGCGGTCTTCTCTCTGCTGCACTTGTCGTCGGTTTACACCGCCCAGGCGTTACCTGGTACCCTGCTCTATGAAGCCCGGACTTTCCTCCCCGTTCTTGCGAACGCGGCAACTGTCTGGCTAACTCGGCGCGGATTATAACGAGTGTTAGTGATGACGGCAAGTGGTTAAATGTCCAGTGTTAATAACGAGAGCCGTCGTAGGCTCGCTTTGAAAAAACTTGGTCCATCTAAGAAAAAATCATCAACACATGTCTATATCGAGGCTACACTGTCACATTGCCGAAGGCTGTTGATACTCTAAACTAGTGTTATAAACCGATCTCTAAACCATATTTGTAGAGGGCATTCTTCTTTAGTCCGTATATTTGTCCGGCAATTGCTGCTGCTTTTTTTAAGGGAAGCTCATCCACCAGCAACTTAAGGGTATTAACCACTTCAGTGGGAATATCTGCATCATTTTTCGCACTACGATGACCATGACACATCAAAACAATTTCACCACGCTGCTGATTAGGGTCACTCTTTACGATCTCGAGCACTTCTGCCACAGTCCCAGTAAGAAAGGTTTCGAAGGTCTTAGTGATTTCACGGCCCATGACTATCTGTCGGTCCTCACCAAAAGCCGCCAAAAATGACTCGAGACTTTGAATAATGCGGTGAGGTGATTCATAGAAAATTAAGGTTCTTGGATCTTCTTTTAAGGCCGTCAGTTTATCAAAGCGGCCTTTCTCTTTTGATGGCAAAAAACCTTCGAAAGAGAAGCGATCCGATGGCAATCCTGAAGCACTGAGTGCGGTAATTGCGGCACATGGCCCAGGTAAAGGAGTGACATCGTATCCCGCCGCTCTCACCGCTGAAACCAGATGATAACCGGGATCAGAGATCAAGGGTGTTCCGGCATCGGAGATCAATGCAACAGTCTCACCATTGCTAAGTTTCTGAATGATCCAATCCGCTCTGTCTCGCTCATTATGATCATGCAGCGCGGTTTTTCTGGTCTCAATACCAAAGTGACTCAACAATTTTCCGCTGTGACGTGTATCCTCACAGGCGATTAATTTAACATTATTGAGTACATCTATGGCGCGAGAACTGATATCGGCAAGGTTGCCGATTGGGGTTGGAACTATGTAAAGAGCGACCGCCAGATCCATATCTACCTCAGTTTGGCTATTACAAGACTTTCGTCAAGCGTAAGAGAAGGTTAAACTATTGGCTGCATCTTACCAGAGTGAAGACCTGTGTTGAAAAGACTGATTACAACTAAATTTATTGCTATTGCGATTTTAACCACGACTTTAATCGGTTGTGGCTCAACGCCAAGCCAAATAGAATCCAAAAACGCTCAGGTTTCTTTGGTCAGCGCTCCTCTACAACCCACTGATTACTTAAGCAAATCTTCGATGGCAGGTGATACAGAGATACAGAATAGATATGCTCTTCTTGCTGCCCACGCCTTTATCAATCAAGGTGATGGCAATGCCGCAAATGGGATATTAACCTCGATTAAATCAAGTCTGCTACAAAAAACAGAGCTAGTAGCCGAGCATAAATACCTAACGGCAAGGGCACTCGAGTTAACTTCGACCTATAGTGATGCACTCGCTGAACTTAATTATCCGACTAAATGGCAACTCGCTGATTGGCAGATGGTAGCCTATTACCAGTTTAAAGCTCGATTATACCAGCTAACAAAACACCCTATAGAGCAAGCTAAGCAGCTGAGTCTCTTAAGCTCTTTTTTGCCAACAGAACAAGCTAATGAAGTCAATGACAGTATTTGGCGTATTTTACAGCCCTTGCATGAAAAAACATTACTGAGTTTTAGTCAAGATTCTTCAAACCCGATATTTTCTGGTTGGTTGCAGCTGGCATATATCGCTAAACACTATGCTATTAACCCCAATGAACTGGTGCAACACCTAGGTAATTGGCAACAAATTAACCCAACCCACCCTGCATCAATAAAATTGCCTACAGATCTTAATAAAGCCTTAACCACTAAGCCTTATAATCCACAGAACATTGCCGTTTTGTTGCCATTGACAGGCCCTAGAGCCTCGATCGCTAGTACCGTCAAGCATGGCATCATGTCACGTTACCTTGCCAACCCTGATGATAAGGTCTCAATTAATTTTTATGATACCGCCAATGGTGCTCAAATTGCCTATCAACAAGCCATATCCGCCGGAGCCGAATTTGTCATCGGCCCCCTATTACAATCTGAAGTTGAAGAGTTACAACAGCCTATACTCACCGCCACTGTCATGCCTTCCAGCAATAAAGAACAAACAAGCAAATTAGCAATACCAGTTCAAACACCTGTTATTTTAAAGCGAGTACCACAGCTATTTTTAAATCATGTAGATGACTTTACGCCTGTTGAAGACCAGTTCTATTTCGCCTTATCCCCAACCAATGAGGCTAACGGAGCGGCCGAGAAATTATTTGCCGACGGTATAACAACACCTTTAGTGTTAGCCAGTAATAATGCGATTGGCCATCGAATGGCTGACAGCTTCAGTAAGACATGGGCAGAGTTAACCCAGAAACCTGCCGAGATCCACTATTATGATCCTGGTGATAAGATGAAAGTCACGGTACAACAATCTCTGGGGGTTATTGCCAGCAAGAAACGTATCACTCGTATAAAAGCATTATTGGGTAACAAGATCGAAGCAGATTTTCGTTCACGCCGCGATATTGATGCTATCTATATGATATCCAGCAATAAAGATCTCCTACTTTTAAAGCCTTTTATCGCCGTCAATTTCAGTGTATTCGCCGAGCTGGTACCGCTTTACACCACCAGCCGCAGCCGGGTAGAAAACAGTTCAAGAGAAGTGTCCCAAGAACTAAACAACCTCATAATCTGTGATATTCCCTGGCTGATCATCAGCAATAACGAGACTCAGTTAGTGGAACAACTTTGGCCTACTTGGAGCTTTGGTCAGAAACGCCTCTACATAATGGGTTATGATGCGCTGGAATTAGTCGGAAAACTAGCCCAGATGCGTGCACTACCTGGTTATCAGTTTTCGGGTCGAAGCGGTATATTATCTGTATCTGCAGATGGCACAGTTAACCGCAAGCTCAGCTGGGGCCGTTACCAGAGAGGGAGTCTACGCCCACAATAAGGGCTATTAATTATGGACGAAAAATATCATATTCAACGTAAATATGGCCAACTAGGTGAAAATCAGGCGAAAAAATACTTAAAACAACAAGGGCTAATTTTCATCGAACAAAATGTCAGATACAAATTTGGCGAAATAGATTTAATCATGCGCCAAGCTAATACATTAATTTTTGTAGAAGTAAAGTATCGTACAAATAGTCAATTTGGCGGTGCATTGCATGCCTTGGGTGCCAAACAAATTCAAAGATTGAGACGAGCAGCAGAACATTATATGCAGATAAAACATCTCGATGTTATCTGCCGGTTCGATCTCATCGCAATAGATTCTGACCAAATATATTGGCTAAAGAATGCTTTTTAGAAAATTGATCATTGATGTCAAAAGAATCTAGTGACTTATGTCATGATCGCAAACAGATACATAGTTAAGGATTACCCCATGTTAGAACGTATTAAAGATAGCTTCACTCACTCGATTCAAACCAAAATCGATGCTTCTGAGACCCTACCTGAGTCTATCGAAAAAGCAGCACAGATGATGGTTCAATGTCTGCTGGGCGGCAATAAAATCCTTGCCTGTGGAAATGGTGGTAGCGCTGGGGATGCACAACATTTCTCAGCCGAATTATTAAATCGTTTTGAAGTTGAGCGTCCACCACTGCCTGCCATTGCGCTGACAACTGATACATCAACCATTACAGCCATTGCAAACGACTACAGCTATGATGAGATTTTCTCCAAGCAAATATTAGCATTGGGACAACCCGGTGATATTTTGTTGGCGATCTCCACCAGCGGTAACTCGACAAACGTGATAAAAGCAATAGCAGCGGCGTTGAGCCGAGATATGACTATCGTGGCACTAACGGGTAAGGATGGTGGCCCTATGGCCGGTCTACTCAACATCAATGATGTGGAGGTCCGCGTACCTTCAAACAGCACTGCACGTATTCAGGAAGTGCATCTGCTTGTTATTCACTGCCTGTGTGACAATATCGATCGCACGCTATTCCCGCAAGATGAGCTATAATGCCGAACCCGCCAACTCAAGGATTGATAGCATGAGACAATTACTACCGTTTATAGCCGTTATTCTCATCCTACAAGGCTGTGCCGGCGCCGTAATGCTCGGTGCGGTCGGCGGTGCGATGATGGTCAACGATGAACGGAGTTTTCAGACCCAACTCGATGATACCAATGCCGATTTCCAGATTTCCAGTGAATTATCCAAGCTTGAAGATGTAAAAAATCAGGCCAACATTACCGCTGTAGTAATGAACGGCAACACCCTGATGATTGGCCAAGCACCAAACTCTATGTTGAGGGACAAGGCTATCCGTGCCGTACAGGACTTAAAACTTGGGGGTAAAATCTACAACCAGATCCGCATTGGCAATCCAACGTCCTTCACCACCAGAAGTAATGACACCTGGATCACCACCAAGATCAAAAGCCGGATGTTAAACACCGAAAATCTGAATGTAACACGCATCAAGGTGATCACTGAAAATGGCGAAGTCTTCCTGCTCGGTGTCGTAGCCAGAGATCAAGCTGAGTTAGCGGTTGATGTGGCTAGAAATACCGCTGGTGTTCGTAAAGTAATCAAGGTTTTTGAATCTCCAGATTCCTAATCACTTTTAAACTGACCCTATGAGATCGCCTAAGTAAACCCACTTCAGTGTTGCACTCTTAAAGAAGTGGCTCATAAGGAAACCACCATTATTTCAGCAATGCGACTTAAATGGGGTCCGCTCAGTCTACTCTGAACCCGAACGTTAAGGTAGAACGGGTATATATCGTAAATAGCAGTCAGCCTATACTAGTAATCCAATCTTCTCATAGACCTTTTTAATGGTCACTTCGGCGCGAGCCTGAGCCTTCTCAGCCCCTTCCTGCATCACTTGCTGCAAGAAACTAGTGTCTTGCCTAAACTCACGATAACGCGCCTGTAGAGGCTCTAACACTTCAATCACGGCTTCACCCGTTGCGACTTTTAGATGGCCATACATCTTGCCTTCAAATTCAGCTTCCAAACTGGCTATACTTTTATCAGTGACTGCTGATATTAAGCTGAGTAAGTTAGATACCCCCGGCTTATTTTCGGTATCAAAGCGTACCATTGGCGGCTCATCACTGTCTGTCACCGCTTTCTTAATTTTCTTCATGATCATCTTCGGGTCTTCTAAAAGACCAATAAAATTATTACGATTATCATCAGACTTAGACATTTTTTTAACCGGTTCTTGCAGAGACATCACCTTAGCACCAAACTCCGGAATGAAAGGCTCAGGAATGGCAAACGTTTCGCCGTAAGCATTATTGAAACGAGTCGCAATATCACGTGTCAGTTCGAGGTGCTGCTTCTGATCTTGACCCACTGGGATTTCGTTGGCTTGATACAGAAGGATATCAGCGGCCATCAATACCGGATAAGCAAATAAGCCCGCATTAATATTACTAGCATGCTTCTGTGATTTATCTTTAAACTGAGTCATACGGTTCAGTTCACCCATCTGGGTATAGCAATTCAGTACCCAGCCTAGCTGAGTATGCTGAGGAACCTGAGATTGAATGAATACCGTACTTTTCTTAGGATCAACACCACATGCAAGGTACAAAGCCAGGGTATCAAGACAAGCTTCCCTTAGCATTTTGGGATTTTGTCTAACGGTAATGGCATGCAGATCGACAACACAATAGAGGCAGTCATGACTATCTTGCAGAGCAACCCACTGTTTCAATGCACCGATGTAGTTTCCTATGGTTAGCTCTCCTGATGGCTGAGCACCACTAAATACTATGGGTTTTACGGGGTTTGTCATGGGTTTTCTTGCTCCGTTGCTTTGAGGCTATTCTTCACTAGCGTTAATATCTCATTAAATTGTTCACAGACCGCATCTGGGCCACTTAGCCCAATATCTTCACCGTAGTTGTACCCATAGGTCAAGCCTATCGAACTAATACCCGCAGATTTGGCAGCTAAAATGTCATTTTTAGAGTCCCCAACCATCAAGAGTTCGTCTGACGCTAACTGCCAATGAGATAGAAGGTGAGTTAATGGCAGAGGATCTGGTTTCATTCTTACCAGAGAATCACCACTTAGGACATAAGAGAAGTGATGACTGATATCGAATGCTTTCAGCAGTGGCATAGTGAATCTATGTGGCTTATTGGTGACGATCGCCAAAGGAAAACCAAGAGCCGTCAATTGCGCTAATGTTGTTTTAACATAAGGATATAGCTGACTATGTTGCTGCAGGCTTTCTTGATAATGATGCATAAATTTGGGCATGGCATTCACTAACTCAGACTGCTCAACCTTTCGACCCAGAGCATAAGTTAATGCCCGGCTCATTAACACTTGAGCGCCGTTACCAATCCAGCCTCGCACTTGTTCTTCAGTACAAATAGGTAAATCAAGCTCAGATAGTGTCGCCTGAGTCGCCGCGGCGAGATCAGGAGCACTGTCGATAAGTGTACCATCGAGATCAAATGCGATCGCCTTGATATTTTCCCAACGTGTCATGGATTAATTCCCCACTTTGGCGAGTTCACTGCGCATCTCATCGATCACTATTTTATAATCTGGCTGATTAAAAATAGCTGAACCAGCAACAAACATGTCAGCGCCAGCTGCTGCGATCTCGGCAATATTATCGACCCTAACACCGCCATCCACTTGAAGTCTGATGTCATAACCGCTGGCATCAATAAGTTTTTTCACTTGTCTCAACTTACTCAATGTTGATGGAATAAAAGATTGGCCACCGAAACCTGGATTCACCGACATTAACAGGATGACATCGAGTTTATCCATCACATGATCCAAATAATGCAATGGTGTCCCAGGATTAAATACCAGACCTGCCTTACAACCTGATTCTTTAATCAGTTGCAGGCTTCTGTCTAAATGCTCTGTCGCTTCCGGATGAAAAGTAATAATAGATGCGCCTGCTTGAGAAAAATCACCAATCATACGATCCACAGGCTTAACCATAAGATGTACGTCAATCTCCGCTGTTACACCATAATCACGCAATGCCTTACATACCATGGGGCCTATTGTTAGGTTAGGTACATAATGATTATCCATGACATCAAAATGAACAACATCGGCACCCGCACTGAGAACGGCATCGACATCTTCACCTAAACGGGCAAAATCGGCTGATAAAATAGAGGGAGCGATAAGAAAAGTGGACATAACAAACTCATTCAATATCTAAGAATTACGCTATTCTACCTTCTACGGACACAAGCCTCTAGAGTCGACGGGAAATTAAACAAGATCATTCACAAAAAAACCTACTTAATATATGATATTATTATTTCACTTAAGAAAAATGTTCTAAATATGGTCTAATTGCTACAGATTATAGAATCTGTGCGGCCATTTTAATGGAGAGGATATTATGAACAAAGGAGGAAAACTTACAGCGGGCGCTCTTGTCGTTGCCGTCAGTGCCGTTTTAATCACAGTAAGTGTACAAAGCCTGTCGACGTCCCCATCGGCCTCCGCTTGCGTATGCAGCAGTTCCGCTTCCAACTATAATTCATCCTTACCAGCCAACCATCCTAATAACCGTTGCGCACGTCAGGTAGAAAACCTGAGCTGGAGCACTTGGTTTGCGGGAAAAAGTCGCTCTAACCAATTACACTTTGTCGATCTGTTGGAATTGCTTTATGGACACAGTGAGCGCCCACTCGATGATGTAACCCCACCAAGTACACAGCACAACTTGTAGCATACTCGTCGTGTTAACTAAGCTCTTTCAGCTTTTTATGAGTATCTTGGGCGCATTTTTTGGGATTCAAAGTGAGCGGAACAGACAAAGAGACTTTCAAAGCAGCTCACCTTTACCTTTCATTATCATGGGAATTATTTTTGCAATGATACTGGTACTCACACTGATCTTTATCGTTAGGCAAGTGCTGGACTAACTACCCAGAAAAAAATTCTATGCATGGCTCTAATCCGATCGACTTTAGGCTAGTCGTTTTCACTGTGGTAGCGATCGTCATACAAGGCCATCAACTCATCAACTTTCTTTCGGTCACTGCCTTTCTGGCTAATATTTCTCTGTACCTTAATCGTATCGAAACTCGCTCCGTGATATAGCTCTCTGGTGAGGGGAGTATCATGATTACTGATCAATACAGGAATACCTAAATCAGCGGCTATATGTCTCGATTTTCTTGCTAACAAGGCTTGATCATCCAACGAAAAACCACTGCTGACATAAGTGGTAAAACTAGCTTTAGACGGTAGAGGAGCGTATGGGGGATCGCAATACACTACGTCTCCTTGAGTCATAAGTTCAAATGTGTCCTCATACCCTATGCACCTAAACTCTGCAATTTGTGATTTCTCTGAAAAATAACGCAACTCTTGCTCGGGGAAATATGGCTTTTTATAAGAGCCAAAAGGTACGTTAAAGCCACCCTTTCGATTATAGCGGCACAGACCATTGAAACCGTAACGGTTCATATAGAGGAAATAAACTGAACGAATAAAGGGATCTTTAGTGAGGTTAAACTCGGTCCTCACCTTATAATAAGCCTCCTTGTTATTCATCTCAGGCACAAACATGGCTTTGGCTGCGGCTATATATTTATCAGGTTCGGTCTGAACGATTTTATAAAGGTTGATAAGATCCTGATTGATGTCGCAGAGTAGATAACAAGCATAATTAGTATTCAGAAAAACTGAGCCTGCACCGACAAAAGGCTCTATAAGACGATCGCCTTCGGGAAGGTGCTTTGAGAGTACTTCAATCAGTCTAAATTTCCCTCCAGCCCATTTGAGAAAGGCTCTTTGTTTTTTACTCATCTAAATTGATTGATTACTAAGAAAAAAGAAGGTGATAATTGTACATTGTTTAGTGGGAAATATCATTAATAGCAAGCATTTCTTCTAGTCCATATCTGACTTAACCTTTCCCTGACGATCAAGAATAATATCCTGTTTCTCCAGTCTCAGCTAAAATTTTGTTGAGCAATGTAACCTCTCAACACTCGCTCTGAAGTGTATATCCATTCAGGTTCGGAGCAGATTGAGCAGATCCAATTCAAGGCGCATTGTTGAAATAATGGGGTCCCATATAAGCCACTTCTTTAAAAAGAGTGCAACTTAGATCCCAATGATAACCAACACAGAAGTGGATTTGCTCCGGCGCTCCCAGTAATAGGGTGGGTTTAAAGTGATTTATACTGCGTGACTGAGCTTGCCCTGCCTGTTATAAGGAATAAGCTAGGTAATAAAGTCTAAGTGAGCTGAAGAACCTGTTCCAGTATTTCATCGGTCACGTTACTAAATATTCCTGACTTGCCTATTGCCTCAGGAAGAATCAGCCTCAGTTGACCTTTAAGTACCTTTTTATCACGCCGCATATGCTTGATGAATTGTTCAAAACCCATCGACTCAGGAGGACTAATAGGTAAATCGTAAGCCTGAAATAATTTAATTATTCGACAAACAATTGATTCGTCAATCAATCCCATCCTATTGGCAGTATTTGCAGCAAGTACTGTACCAGCAGAAACGGCTTCTCCGTGCAACCAGACACCATAACCCATTTCAGCTTCGATAGCATGACCAAAAGTATGACCTAAATTAAGCAGTCCCCGCACACCCCTCTCAGTTTCATCCTGAGCAACCACATCCGCTTTTATGTCACAACATCGACCGATCACATATTCTAATGACTCTTTATCTAATGATTTTAACTGAGAAACATGATTCTCTAACCATTGAAAAAAATCAGCATCCCAAATAATGCCATACTTGATAACCTCGGCCATGCCAGCAGCAAATTCCCGAGCAGGAAGTGTATCTAAGCAGTTAGTATCTATCAGCACAAGTTTAGGCTGATAGAAAGCG
This sequence comes from Shewanella sp., assembly GCA_037132815.1. Taxonomy (GTDB): domain Bacteria; phylum Pseudomonadota; class Gammaproteobacteria; order Enterobacterales; family Shewanellaceae; genus Shewanella. Next base: position 992 of record JBAHZX010000021.1, on the reverse strand, counting down.
CCAATCATATTCTTACCTAAAATATGATTGACCGCCGTCTTTCCACCTACAGATGAATCAACCTGAGCGAGAAGTGTAGTGGGAACTTGAACAAAGTCGACACCTCTTTGGTAACTCGCAGCTGCAAAACCAGTCATATCACCAATTACACCACCACCTAAGGCCACGAGGACAGTGTCTCTGCCAAGATTTTGTTGTAATAATGAGGTAAAAATATTATCCATCTGAATTAATGTTTTGAATTGCTCGCCATCGGGTAAGATGACTGGGTCAACACAATTAAAATCAGATAAGAGACGCTGAAGAGACGCTAAATATAGAGGCGCTACAGTGTCATTAGTAACAATTAGAATTTTTTTATCATGAAGAAAGCGAGCTATGTGATCGCCACAATTCAACAAATTCTGGCCAATAACGATGGGGTAACTTCTTACACCGAGCTCAACCTGAATCTGTTTCATCTTTTCACCTAGAAACCTAACTGTTCGATAATTTGATTGGCTACAACTTTCGCACTCTGCTCATCGGTCTTAACGATGACATCTGCAATCTCCTCATACAAAGGATTACGAGTTGCAGCCAGATGTTCAAGAACTTCTCTTGGATCATCTACCTGCAACAAAGGGCGACGTTTATCCCGCTGCGTGCGAGCAACCTGCTTATCAATTGTGGTCTCTAAATAGACAACGATCCCACGAGCTGAGAGATTATTACGTATCTCTTTACTCTGGATAGAACCACCGCCTGTCGCTAATACAATACCTTGTTTTTCAGTTAAGTCTGCGACGACCTGTATTTCACGAATGCGAAAACCTTCTTCACCTTCGACATCAAAAACCCACGCGATATCAGCACCAGTGCGCTTCTCAATTTCGTGATCTGAATCGTGGAACCCTAAGTGCAGCATCTGTGCTAGATGACGGCCTATTGTGCTTTTACCAGCCCCCATGGGACCTACTAGAAAAATATTACGTTTCTCAGCCATTGCTATT
>JBAHZX010000057.1:0-17040 GCA_037132815.1 Shewanella sp. | reverse complement strand
CTTAAGTGATGTGTATAGCTGAGTTGTACGAAAAAGATTATGTGCGACATTAGCTCAGTTGCTAAAGGTGGGAAGACGATACCTTAAGTGATGTGTATAGCTGAGTTGTACGCAAAAGATTATGCGACATTAGCTCAGTTGGTAGAGCGATACCTTGCCAAGGTATAGGTCATCGGTTCGAACCCGATATGTCGCTCCAAATTTTAAAGCTAAGCGCTATTAGTTCGGTTGATGACTTGGAAGAGTTGATACACAAAATTATTTACGTGCTCTTATTTACGGGCTCAGGGTCATGGTTAATTTTGAAAGAGCTATCAGTTCGAACCCACTTTTTATGAAAAGAGTGGTTGCTCCAATCTCCTTTTTTTATTTCAAACTTCCTATCATCTAAGTTTCACTCACTTTCTAGTACATCTCGTTATCTCATTTATATATCATCTTTTGGCTATTGAGCGATGATTCTTTAGGGTGGCCTAATGTAGTGAGATCGAAAGTAGCAAACTTTGAGCTTGTTCAAGTATTCTATGGTCGTTTATCTCCATAATGGCTTTATCATTAACTACTTTAGCCAGATTTTGAGTGTACATATGCGATTTAAACAACTAAGAGAACTATTAAATTATGTTGCGACTTGCCGTGTAGAGATGGCGAAACTCTATAGTCGGCTGCAAACCGATGCTGATTCAACGAGAGTAAAGATGATGCTTGTGTATTTCCAGCAGCATCAGCTAGGAGTATCTGATAAGTTGAACAAATATATTGACTTAGCATCTACAAATGTACTGGGTACTTGGTATAAAGACATTATTTTTGAAGACTTTATAAAGAAGTGTCGTGACACTGTCTTGACAGCAAAAATGTCGGAAGAGGATATATTAGCTCTACATCTGAATTTAGATAATCGATTGATCAATCTTCTTCAAGAAACTGCCGAGCATTCTTCATCTTTGGATATTGCAGAAACGTTACATGAGCTGGTGCGTGTTGAGAAAATTCAGCAGCAAAGACTGGTTCATAGCAGTATACGTATGGATGATCTCTAAGGTAGTTAAGTTATTTGATAACGGTACCTGATAGCACTTTTATCACTTTTGCTAAACTTAGATACACTATTTATACCCGCTCCACACTTTAACGTGCAGGTTTCAGAGCTGACTGAACGGTTCCAATTCAAGATGTATTGTTGAACTAATGGTGGTTCCTTATAAGATAAGCGACTTCTTTCAAAAGAGTGCAACACAGAAGTTAATTTAATCAGGTGCTCCCATAAGGTGGCTTGGGTTTAAAAGTAATTTATTCTGCGTTATTGATCTTGCCCTGTCTGTTATAAGGAATAGTCTAGCTATTGCACTGCGGTCAAAGCCTCGCCTACATGGATGTAGGTGCTTAGCTTCAGCTGGAGCAATAAGCTTGTGCGCTATACCATTTTAAATCCCCCTTCAGTTTTATTGATGAGTTTAGGCTTTAATCCTACTAATTTTAATTTAAATCAATATGATGTATTCATTCACTCTAGAGGAAGGTTCGTTATGTTAGAAAATGCTCCTGTGCTCCCGTGTGACATGTATAAGGCTTCACAAATACGCGAGGCTGAATTGATGCTTGTGAATAGTGGCGGCACTAATTATAAAGATTTGGTTGAATCAGCTGGTGAGGCTGCATATCGACAGCTCATCAAAAGAATAAATATCGGAACCCCTGTTTTAGTGCTTGCAGGTTACGGCAATAATGGTGCCGACGCCTTCGTTTGTGCAAGGTATTTGTTAAAATCGGGCTACGATGTTTGCTTGATGGCGGTGTCTAGAGGAATTGATATCGAGGGGTCTAATGAATATAGTGCTGAATTTATTCATGCTTGTGATGGCTTTAAGGCAAATTCAGGAGTCATAGAAACTCCGAATATTGAGAAAATAATCGCAGCGGAAATTATTATAGATGGTTTATTAGGTCTAGGGTTGAAGGGGGAGCCAAGAGAGCCATTTCGAGCAATAATCACAGCGATTAATAACAGTAAAGCATGGGTCTTTACTCTAGATATACCATCGGGTCTAAATGCTGATACTGGTAGTGGCCTTTGTGTGGTTCAAGCGAATATGACTATGACCTTTGGTGGCTTGAAACAAGGCCTGCTGACAGGGCATGGCCGACAATGTGTCGGTGAGTTAACTTTTGCAGATCTTGGGCTTTCGCCCTATTTACCTGAATCTAAGGTGACCCAGGTTTCGAGTCAGTTTTTAGCCGATATGTTCATTCCTAGGGCAAGAGACACTCACAAAGGTCTTTCGGGTAAAGTCACTGTAATTGGTGGTGATAAAGGCATGGCAGGAGCTATCAAACTGGCGAGTGAAGCTTGCTTGAGAGCTGGGGCCGGGTTAGTCACTGTGCTATCTAGACCTGATCATCAGAATATAATCAATGCTAATCGGCCTGAATTGATGTTTTGGGGATGTGAGTTGGTCGATATTGAAGTTTATCTTAGGCTGGGATGGGCAAATACTTTAATAATAGGACCGGGTCTAGGAAAACAGACATGGGGCTACAACTTACTTAAAGCCGTGGGGTTGAGTGATAAACCATGTGTACTGGATGCTGACGCTCTTAACCTGTTGAGTGAGGAACCCTATATGAATGATAATTGGGTACTGACTCCTCATAGTGGAGAAGCTGCACGACTACTTGGGATCACGACTTCTGAAGTAGAGCTAGATAGATTTTCCGCCGTTGAAAATATACAAAAAAAATATGGTGGCATTGCTGTTTTAAAGGGGCCTGGCACCTTGATATTTAATGGGAGTAAATGTGTTGTTGCACCGGTTGGTAATCCAGGATTAGCGAGTGGCGGCTGCGGTGATGTGCTTGCTGGCGTGATAGCAGCGTTGATCTCTCAAGGTTTTAGCTTATTTGATGCAGCCATTATGGGGGTTGTTGTGCATGGTGAAGCTGCCGATCGGGCCGCTATTGAAGGAGAGCGCGGCATGTTGGCGAGTGACTTGATGCCCCATATCCGATCTCTGGTTAATAATCTTTAATTAATTAGCGCCATGATTAATGAAATCGGTTTAGATGATAAGTAATTTGGTATAAAATAACGGGTTAGAAACAACAATATTAGGGTAGAGTCGATACAATGGCATCGGTTAAGGTTTTTCTAGATAATGAACAAGATACAGTAGAGCTGGGTGAGCGATTAGCGCAAATCATCATCCCACCTTTAGTACTGAATTTATCGGGTGAACTTGGGGCCGGAAAAACGACATTAAGCCGAGGTTTAATTCAGGCTTTAGGCCATGAGGGAACGGTAAAAAGTCCAACTTATGCCCTCGTTGAGCCCTATGAATTAAATGGTATTGAGTTATTCCATTTTGATTTGTATCGGTTGCATGATCCTGAAGAGCTTGAATATATGGGGATCAGAGATTATTTCAGCGATAATAGTGTATGTATTATTGAATGGCCTGAGCGGGGTTATGGTGTAATGCCTATGGCAGATATTAGTATTGAAATTAAATATGTCGGTAGTAGTCGAACCGTTGAAATTACTTCAGGCTCAATCAAGGGACAAGTATTGCTGAGTAAACTAAAATAATAATGATAAAAATTGAAACTCTTTTCAAAGCTATACTCGTGGTGCTTACATTATGTAGCTCTTTTGTCGCTCATAGTGCCAATAAGCTTAATAGTGTGCGAATTTGGGCCGCTCCAGAATCGACTCGAATTGTTTTCGATTTAAGCCATGTACCTAAGTATACTTATTTTAACCTGACAAACCCTTATCGACTAGTGGTCGATCTAAAGGGGACTTCTATCTCAATGAATCTCAGTAATTTAGCTAATAATAGTAAATTAGTTAAGAAGGTGAGAATAAGTAAGCCTCCTTCTAAAGGGACTCTACGTCTAGTTATCGATTTGGCACAACCGGTAAAGTCTAATTTGTTTTCGTTACCGCCAACGGCTCCTTATGGGAATCGTTTAGTCGTAGATCTGGATGGCAGCCGTTCTTCTTCTACCATCTCAAGCAAGCTATCAACACAGAAGTTAAGAGACATAGTCGTGGCTATCGATGCAGGTCATGGAGGGGATGATCCTGGCTCTATTGGACCATCCGGTATCTATGAAAAAAAACTGGTGTTAGAGATTGCAAAAAAAATTCAAGCCCGAATCAATTCAACGCCAGGTATGATGGCCGTTATGACTCGCTCTGGCGATTATTTTGTAAATCTAAATAAGCGCTCAGAAATTGCCAGAAATAGTAAAGCTGATCTTCTGATTTCAATTCACGCCGATGCATTTACCTCTTCGCAACCAAGGGGGGCATCAGTTTGGGTCTTATCTATGAGACGTGCGAATAGTGAGATTGGTCGCTGGTTAGAACATAAGGAGAAACATTCAGAACTCTTGGGTGGTGCCGGTGAGATTATTCAGAATACCGATAATGAACAATATTTGGCTATGACTCTACTGGATATGTCTATGGATAGATCTATGTCGATTAGCCATAGCATAGCCAATGATGTGCTATCCCATTTAGGTAAAGTAACCCGACTACATAAACACAAGCCTGAATCGGCGAGTTTTGCGGTCTTAAAATCACCGGACATTCCTTCCATTTTGATTGAAACTGGCTTTATCTCTAATAAGCAAGAAGAGAGGTTATTGTCTCAAAGAGAGCATCAGAATAATATTGCTAAAGCAATACACAAAGGTGTGCTCAAGTATTTTGAAAATAACCCGCCAATTGGTTCTTTGATGGCAAGTAAAGGTCCACTTAAGCATAGCGTCCGCAAAGGAGAGTCCCTCTCTGTGATTGCCCACAAGTATCAAGTATCAGTATCGAATATTAAGAAAGCTAATAACCTCAAGTCAAACAAGATTCGAATCGGTCAGAACTTGGTGATTCCAAGGGCGTAGTTCGTTCTAATTTATTTTGTGAGTTACCCTGTTTTTAGAGTTAAAATTATGACTATTCAGATATTACCACCTCAGTTAGCTAACCAAATTGCGGCAGGTGAAGTTGTCGAAAGACCGGCTTCCGTCATCAAGGAATTAGTTGAAAATAGCTTAGATGCTGGTGCAACTCGAATCGATATAGAGATCGAGAAGGGCGGCAGTAAACTGATTAAAATTCATGATGATGGGTCAGGGATCCCGAAAGAAGAATTGGAGCTTGCCCTTTCCAGACATGCTACCTCTAAGCTCCGCTCCTTGGACGACCTGGACGCTATTTTAAGTTTTGGTTTCCGAGGTGAAGCTTTGGCGAGTATCAGTTCTGTTTCAAGATTAACTTTAACCTCACGAACACAGGATCAGAGCGAAGCTTGGCAGGCTTATGCCGAAGGTTCGGATATGGCGGTCAGGGTGATCCCTGCGGCTCACCCTGTAGGTTCGACAGTTGAGGCGGTGGATCTGTTTTTTAATACTCCGGCGCGAAAACGTTTTCTTAAAAGTGATAAAACAGAGTTTACTCACATAGATGAGTGGCTTAAACGTATAGCGCTAGTGAGACGTGATATACATTTTACACTTAAAAATAATGGCAAAGTGGTTAGAAACTTTCGGCCTGCAAAAACTTCAGATCAATATTTACAACGATTAGCTCAGGTGAGTGGTAAGAAGTTTGCGCAGCAGGCACTAGAGGTCGAGTGTGAACATGAAGGCTTGAAATTGAGTGGCTATATTCAGTCGCCCTATTTTGAAGGCTCGGCCAATGATACTCAATATTTCTATGTCAATGGTAGGCTGGTTCGCGACAGGCTCGTCAATCATGCTGTTAGACAAGCTTTTGCCGAACATGTCACGGGAGCTCAAGCAAACTATGTCCTTATGCTCGAACTCGATCCTCACCAAGTTGATGTTAATGTACATCCGGCTAAGCATGAAGTGAGATTCCATCAGAGTCGTTATGTTCATGATTATATTTTCCAGGCACTGCAATCGGCCCTATCACAAGTCGGTCAAGTCACTAGTTCTGCAGAAGAATACAATAATAGAGAAGTGTCACTTAGCCCTTATCAAACAGACATGCCGTTATCTCACCAAGTCAATGAATCAACGGTGTCCAAGCCCAACGCCGCAGCTCATTCCTCTTTTGGTAAAGGGCCTGAATCTGTAGACCCTCAGAATGAAAATTCGATAATGTCGTCTCCGTCCTACTCTGGCAGCAATAATGGTTTGAGGCCTAAAACCACAGCACGTACACAAGTTGAATTACCTTCTGCTGTAGCAATTGCTTCCTATGGAGCATTACTGACCACTCCTGTCATTCCATCTGTAAGGCCCAGTGAATTTACCGCCAACTCTCAAAGTATGCCGTCAGTATTAGACGCTAGATATTGGGTGCTAACTCAAGGGGATCAACTTGAGTTATTAATGATAGAAAAAATAGCCTTGAGGCTTTTAAAAACAAGCATATTCGTTAAACTCGAAGATGGCTTGATCAGTCAGCCACTGCTGATGCCCGTTTCTATTCCTGTGGATGATGACTGGAAGGAGACGATCGAGCACAGAGAGTTAGTGTTAAGCAAGTTAGGTATTGAGCTAACAATTCGCCTTGGGCAGTTGATAATAAAGAAAGTGCCCCCATATTTAAGACAGAGTCAATTAGTCAGTGTTATTCCTGAGTTATTACTCTGGCTCCGTTTTGAAGAGCCTAGCCAGGAGGCTTTGGCAAGCTGGATTGCTAAGCATAGTGATTTGAATCTCGAGTCTCCGACCCAGATTTGGCAAGACTTGATGCAAGCGGAACAGAACCTCAAAGAGGAATTGATGGCAAATGTCATCAGCTTACCTTGGCAAGTTTGGTTGGAAAAAGGGCACTGATTTATTGACCCTGTTTTTGCTAGGTCCAAAACAGTAGGAAATATATACGAGTGAGTGAAACGAGTTTACCGAAAATTATTACTCTGATGGGGCCTACTGCCTCAGGGAAAACGGCATTAGCTATTGAGCTGGTTAAAGAACACAATTGTGAAATTATATCTGTCGATTCGGCGCTTATCTATCGTGGTATGGATATAGGCAGTGCTAAACCAACGGCAGAAGAACTCGCAGTAGCACCGCATAGGTTGATCGATTTACGAGATCCTTTACAGAGTTATTCTGCAGCAGATTTTAGAACGGACGCGCTTAGAGAAATTGCCGATATTGTAAAGTCTGGTAAGACCCCCTTGCTTGTCGGGGGCACAATGCTTTACTTTAAGGCTTTGTTAGAGGGATTGTCTCCTCTACCAGCAGCCGATGCCGTTATAAGGGCTGGGATTGCCGCTGAAGCAGAGTCGTATGGATGGCAACATCTGCATGATGAATTAAATCGAGTCGATCCGGTTTCAGCCGAACGTATTCACCCAAATGATCCTCAAAGATTATCGAGGGCATTAGAAGTCTTTCGGATCAGTGGTAAAAATTTAACTGAACTGACGCAAGTTAAGTCTCCTCCTTTGCCATATGAGGTTACTCAATTTGCTATTTCACCGAAAGATCGGAAAGTGTTACATCTTTCTATAGAAGAAAGATTCAAAATGATGTTAAATCAAGGCTTCGTTGAAGAAGTTCTTGCCCTTAGGCAACGAAATGATTTGCATTTAGAGCTTCCCTCAATGAGGTGTGTAGGCTATCGGCAGTGCTGGCAGTACCTTGATGGTGACTATGATTATAATACTATGGTCGATAAGGGGATAATTGCTACTAGGCAACTAGCTAAGCGTCAATTAACATGGTTGAGGGGATGGTCAGAATTAAATTGGTTAGAAACGGGCTTAGATTCGAATCTAATGAGTGTATTGCGACATTGTCGCTAGCTAATTTATTCACTCTATATAATACTCAATCCAAACAAGAACGTTATAGTGTAGTTAGTTTTACTACTCATTAAAAAAAGGAAATTATAAAATGGCAAAGGGGCAATCTTTACAAGACCCATTTTTGAACGCACTTCGCCGTGAGCGCGTTCCTGTATCAATTTATCTTGTTAATGGTATCAAGTTACAAGGACAAGTTGAGTCATTTGATCAGTTTGTTATTTTACTTAAAAACACGGTTAGCCAAATGGTGTATAAGCATGCGATTTCTACGGTAGTACCGGCGCGTCCATTCAGCGTCAACACTCATCAAGCAACACCGACTCAAACTGCAGGCATTAGTGACCAGCAAGATGAGACGAGCGAATAGTTGAGGAGTATGCTTTTTGTTTGATCGTTATGAGGCGGGTGAAAGTGCTGTTTTAGTGCATATTGACTTTGCCGATGAAGACCGTAGGGAAGACTTAGTCGAACTACAACTGTTGGTTGAGTCGGCGGGTGCTCAGCAGGTAGGTATAATAACGGCTAGCCGTCGTTCGCCAGATCGAAAATTTTTTCTTGGGTCGGGGAAGGCCGATGAGCTAGCGGCAATGGTCGCTGCGACAGAAGCGAATGTGGTTATTTTTAACCATATGTTGAGTCCTGCTCAAGAGAGAAATCTTGAGATGGTTTGCCAATGTAGAGTTTTGGACCGAACTGCACTTATTTTAGATATTTTTGCCCAGAGAGCACGCACCTATGAAGGTAAGTTGCAGGTGGAGCTAGCGCAGTTACGTCATATGTCGACTCGTCTTATACGAGGCTGGACCCATCTGGAACGTCAGAAAGGTGGTATTGGCATGAGAGGGCCTGGGGAGACTCAGCTCGAAACAGATAGGCGTCTACTTCGTGGTAGAATGAGTACCATTAATAAGCGTCTGGCGAAGGTAGATAAGCAAAGAGAGCAGAGCCGAAGGGCAAGACGCCGTAGTGAGCAGCCTACAGTTGCATTAGTCGGTTATACTAATGCAGGTAAATCAACTTTGTTTAACTCGCTTACAGTTTCAGAGGTATATACTGCAGATCAACTGTTTGCCACCTTAGATCCTACCTTGAGAAAGCTAGATCTACCGGATGGTGCAATTGTTTTGGCCGATACAGTAGGTTTTATTCGTCACTTGCCCCATGATTTAGTGGCCGCGTTTAAATCGACGTTACAAGAAACTAGAGAAGCGGATTTGTTACTTCATATTGTCGATTGTAGTGATGACAATATGAGTGATAATTTTGAGCAGGTTCAACTGGTGCTCAAAGAAATTGGTGCCGATGAAATTCCTCAGCTGATCGTCTGTAATAAGATAGATTTGTTAGAGAATGTCAGCCCCAGGATTGATTATAGCGACGATGATGTACCCACCAGAGTCTGGGTTTCGGCGCAGCAACAAAAAGGCTTAGATCAGCTTAAAGAGGCCATCAACAACATCGTTGGTAGAGCTATCTTGGAGTTGACTTTGCGGATCCCAGCAACCGCTGGGCATTATCTTGGTCAGTTTTACCGACTTGACGCGATACAGCAGAAAGAGTTTGATGATCTGGGGGGCTGTATTTTATCTGTTCGATTATTGGAGGCCGATTGGCTCCGATTAGTAAAGCTGAGTCAAGGGGAATTGGAGCACTTTATTGTCGAAGACGCGGCGGTAGAGTAATTTTTTAATCTCGTTTAATTTATACACCTATGGAGTGATAAATGGCTTGGAACGAGCCCGGTAACAAGGGAAATAAAGACCCTTGGGGAAAAAAAAGTGGTAACGATAAGGGACCACCAGATCTAGATGAAGTTTTTCGTAATCTTTCGAAGCGATTCGGCGGTGGAAAAGGTAATGGGCCTACAGTTAGTTCTTTCGGTCTTATCATTGTCTTGGGTATAGCCGTTGTTGTGTGGGGACTTTCTGGTTTCTATACGATAAAAGAAGCTGAAAGAGGTGTCGCACTTAGATTCGGTGAGTACATAGGCGAGGTCGATCCTGGTCTTCAATGGAAAGCAACGTTTATAGATGAAGTGTTCCCAGTTAATGTGAGTTCTGTACGCTCAATTCCTGCTTCAGGCAGCATGTTGACAACAGATGAAAATGTGGTCTTGGTTGAGCTTGACGTTCAATACCGAGTGACAGGGGCATATAATTTCTTGTTCAGTGCAGTCGATGCGAATGAAAGTTTACGTGAGGCGACAGACAGTGCGCTGCGTTATGTTATTGGTCACAACACGATGGATGATATCTTGACCACAGGTCGAGATAAGATCCGTCATGATACTTGGGCAGAAGTAGAGCGTATTATCGAGCCCTACAAGTTAGGTATTACCATTGTTGATGTGAACTTTTTGCCTGCTCGTCCGCCTGAAGAAGTTAAAGCTTCCTTCGATGATGCTATTTCGGCACAGGAAGATGAACAACGTTTCATTCGTGAAGCCGAGGCTTATGCCCGTGCTATCGAGCCTAAGGCTCGTGGTCAAGTTAAGCGCATGGAGCAGGAAGCTAAAGCCTATAAAGAACGTGAAGTTTTAGAGTCTCAAGGTCAGGTTGCTAAATTTAACCTCTTGTTACCTGAGTATAGGGCTGCACCAGAAGTGACTCGTGAGCGTTTGTACTTAAATACTATGCAAATTGTATTGAGCAGTACCAGTAAGGTGCTAGTCGACTCTAAGAATAGCAACAATATGATGTATCTTCCTTTAGATAAGTTGATGCAGCAGAGTCAATCGAATACTCAGTCTAAAAGTGTAAACTCTGGTTCTTCTACGAGTTCTGCTTATGGTTCTTCGGTTAATACTAACATTCCGTTAGATACACGCTCGACTCGTGGCGAACGTCAGGGGAGAAATTAATCATGGCTAGACTAATTGCGGTTATTGCTGCCGTGCTAGTGGCAGTGTTCTTGTCGTCGATTTTAGTGGTCAACGAAGGCGAACGAGCGATTGTTTCACGTTTCGGTAAAATCTTGAAAGATGATGGTATCACTCGTATCTACGCGCCGGGTTTGCACATCAAGATACCAATGCTTGATAAGATCAAATTTCTTGATTCACGTATTCAGACTATGGATGGTGCAGCAGACAGGTTCGTGACTTCAGAGAAGAAAGATCTTATGGTCGATTCCTATGTGAAGTGGCGTATCAAGGACTTCGAGAAATATTACTTGTCGACTAACGGTGGTATCAAGGCTAACGCTGAGTCGTTACTACAGCGTAAGATCAATAACGATCTTCGTACCGAGTTCGGTCGCCGTACGATTAAGGAGATTGTTTCTGGAAGTCGTGATGAACTGCAAAAAGATGCACTGAGAAATGCATCTGAGAGTGCGAAAGATCTAGGTATTGAAGTGGTTGATGTGCGAGTTAAGCAGATTAACTTACCGGCTAATGTGAGTTCGAGTATTTATCAACGTATGCGTGCAGAGCGTACAGCGGTAGCGAAAGAGCACAGAGCACAAGGTATGGAGCAGTCAGAGATCATCAAGGCTATGGCGGATGCTAATGTCACCATTATGTTGGCCCAAGCTCAACGTAAAGCACTTGAGGTTCGAGGTGAAGGTGATGCGATTGCGGCTAAGATATATGCAGATGCATTTAGCCAAGACCCTGAATTTTATAGCTTTGTGCGTAGCTTAGAGGCTTATGAGGCCAGTTTCAAAGGTGGTTCGAATGTTATGGTGCTTGAGCCAGACAGTGCCTTTTTCAAATATATGAAGAGTCCTTTAGCCAAATAAGTCTATTTGGATGAAAGCCCGGCTTATGCCGGGCTTTTTTTTACTTTAAACTTGCAAGCTACTAATTTAGTATAATATGGTATTTGTTTTTATTACTTATCTGTGCGCCAATTGTCTATAGTTTCATCAGTTCATGTCTGTTTTATGCACCAGAAAAGCTATTTTCCTGACATAGTTAACTTTGTTATTCGTTTTACTATGATCTGCTTCTAATTTTTGGCTATAATGGGCCTCACCTCAAGTTTTGTTTCTGAGTTTTGGGGTAAATCTCAATTTTAAAAAATAATTTAAAATAAAAATTCCAACACTCTCTGGAGATAAGTGGATGAGCAATGCGCCAGTCAATACCGGGCGTCGCAGATTTCTGACCGCCGCAACCGCCGTAGTAGGTGGTGTAGGTGCCGTCGCTGTTGCGGTTCCTTTTATAAAGTCATGGAATCCGAGTGCCAAAGCGAAAGCTGCAGGCGCACCGGTTGCAGTAAATATCAGTAAAGTAGAGCCTGGTCAGTTGATCCGTGTCGCATGGCGTGGGAAACCGGTCTGGGTTGTACGTCGAACCGAAGAAATTTTAACTAATCTTGCTACGCTCGACAGTCAACTGCGAGATCCAGCATCGGCAGAAGAGCAACAGCCTTCTTATGCTCAAAATGCGGCTCGTTCGATCAAACCGGAGTATTTTATCGCGGTGGGATTATGTACTCACTTAGGTTGTTCTCCTACCTATTTACCAGATACGTTCGCTGAGCAGGTTGAAGGTGTTCCTTCAGGATTCTATTGTCCGTGTCATGGTTCTAAATTTGATTTGGCAGGTCGCGTTTTTCAGGGTGTACCAGCGCCATTAAACTTAGTTGTTCCACCACATCATTATATCGATGATGGCAATGTCATCATCGGTGTCGATCAGGGAGCAACGTAATGATTAAGAATATAGTTAATTGGATTGATGCTCGCATTCCTATGACGGCGACTTATAATCGTCATGTGGGTCAATATGCGACGCCAACAAATTTTAATTTTTGGTATTTTTTCGGCTCACTTGCCATGTTAGTTCTGGTTAATCAGTTGCTTACGGGTATCTGGCTGACAATGAATTATGTACCCACTGCCGAAGGTGCATTTGCGTCAATAGAGTACATCATGCGTGATGTTGAGTATGGCTGGCTACTGCGATACATGCACTCAACCGGAGCCTCAGCATTTTTTGTGGTGATATACTTGCATATGTTCCGTGGTCTTATATACGGATCTTACCAGAAGCCAAGAGAGCTACTTTGGTTATTCGGTATGCTTATCTTCCTAGTGTTAATGGCCGAAGCTTTTATGGGTTATCTGCTTCCATGGGGACAGATGTCATATTGGGGCGCTCAGGTTATTATTTCATTGTTTGGTGCCATCCCTTTTATTGGTGATGACCTGACACTATGGATACGTGGTGACTTCGTTGTCTCTGGGGCGACGCTGAACCGCTTCTTTGCTCTGCATGTTATTGCACTGCCTTTAGTTTTGGTTGTCTTGGTATTCCTTCACTTGATTGCCTTGCACGAAGTGGGTTCAAATAACCCCGATGGTATTGAGATCAAGAAGAACAAGGATGAAAATGGATGGCCTATTGATGGTATTCCTTTCCACCCTTACTACACAGTTAAAGATATCTTTGGAACCGCAGGCTTCCTGATCATTTTCTGTTATGTCCTCTTCTTTATGCCAGAAGGTGGCGGTTACTTCCTTGAAGGACCTAACTTTGAAGCTGCTAATCCGATGAAGACACCAGAGCATATTGCACCAGTCTGGTATTTCACACCTTTCTACGCCATATTGCGTGCGATTCCCGATAAGTTGATTGGTGTTATCGGCATGGGACTCGCGATTGGTGTACTGTTCGTACTGCCTTGGTTAGATCGTTGTAAGGTAAAGTCTGTGCGTTATCGGAGTCTGACACATAAGCTGAATTTAGCTCAGTTTGCCGTATCATTTATTATTCTTGGTTATTTAGGTGCTGTTCCTGCAACGCCAGAACTAACGATTGCAGCACGTATCTTTACTCTGACTTATTTTGGCTTCTTCTTCTTCCTTTGGCTTTACAGTAAAAATGAGAAGACTAAACCTGTACCAGAGAGGTTGACTCACTAATGAAAAAACTACTTATTGCATTAGTTGCCTTAGTACCCACACTGGTTTTTGCTTCGGGTTCATCGGTACATTTAGAGAGTGCTAACATAGACCTCAATGACACCGAGTCATTACAACGTGGTCTAGGTTTGTTCCAGCATAACTGTGCGGGTTGTCATAGCACTCAGTATCAGAGATATAGCCGAGTCGCGGAAGACTTAAATATCTCTCTTGATGAAATGCGCGATAAATATATGTTCGATGAATCGGCTAAGCTTGGCGACTTAATGGAAAACTCGATACCAGAAGATGCTGCGGCGAAGTGGTTTGGTGCAACGCCTCCAGATCTCACTTTGGTTGCCCGTGTTCGTGGTGAAGATTGGATATACACTTATCTTAAGGGCTTCTACAAAGATGAGAATCGCCCCTTTGGTGTGAACAATATTGTGTTTCCGTCAGTGGGTATGCCTCATGTACTTGAGCATCTTCAAGGGGTCCCAGTAAAAGAAGTCGTTAAGCAACAAGATGGGACCGAAGTGACGAGTATTGTCGTTACTGGTGGCTCCCTGAATGCCGAAGAGTATGACAAAGTGGTTCGTGATATCACCGCCTTTCTAGTTTACTCAGGCGATCCAGTAAAACTAGAACGGGAAAGACTGGGTTGGTGGGTGATGGGCTTCCTGTTTATCTTCTTTGTCATTACTTATTTGCTGAAGAAAGAATACTGGAGAGATGTACACTAACCCTTTTAAAGGTTAGAATATATTATCCGCATATTGCAAACGATGGGTTTTGCCCCTCGTTTGTTTTCTGTTTTCTCTTTTGACATCAAATTCCCGGAGAGTATCAATGGCTGTTGCTGCCAATAAACGCTCAATCATGACCCTGTATTCAGGTGCTGACGATCTTTATAGTCATCAAGTTCGTATTGTTTTGGCTGAGAAAGGAGTCACCGTCGATGTGCTACAGACTGACCCAAGTGAGATGCCTGAAGCTCTTATCGAACTTAACCCATACAATACAGTGCCGACTCTGGTCGATCGTGAATTAGTACTTTATAACTCACGTATCATTATGGAGTATTTGGACGAGCGTTTTCCGCATCCCCCATTAATGCCTGTTTATCCGGTTTCTCGTGGTCAGACTCGTCTGATGATGCACAGAATCGAAACTGATTGGTATACACTGGTTGAGCGTATTCGCAGTGGCGATCGTGCCGATGCGGCTCGTAAAGAGTTACAAGAAAGCTTGACTGCAATTGCACCGGTATTTACCGAAATGCCTTACTTCATGGCCGAAGAATTTGGCTTGGCTGATTGTTATCTGGGTCCACTATTATGGCGTCTGCCTGTATTGGGCATAGAATTAGATAATCGTACGGCTAAAGAAGTAAAAGCATACATGACCCGTTTGTTTGATCGTGAATCATTTAAAGCTTCTCTTACTGAGACCGAGCGCGAAATGCGTATGGGTATTTAATGAAGCCTATGACACCAAATCGGCCATATTTGCTGCAAGCATATTATGATTGGTTGATGGACAATAATCTTACCCCACATGTCGTCGTTGATGCATTTGTAGCGGGGACTCAGGTTCCACAACAATATGTGAAAGATGGTCAGATTGTACTTAATATTACATCGACTGCTGTGGGTAACTTACAGATTGGTCATGATTTTATTGAGTTTAATGCTCGTTTTGGTGGTGTTTCACAACAGGTTGTCTTGCCTATGGCTGCTATTGTTGCCATATACGCGAGAGAAAATGGTGCTGGAACGGTCTTCGATACGGAAGATGCTTATCAAATCGAAGCTGAAGAGGCTGTTTTATCTATTGTTGAAGAATCCAAGGTTGAAGATCTGCCAACATCTAAAGTTGAAGATGAGCAGCTAACGCGCAGAAGTCATTTAACTTTAGTTAAATAATGCTTCAATTTGTTTGCTATACATTTAAAAATCCAGCGTAAAGCTGGATTTTTTTGAAATAAAGTATTTGTTTATATCAAACTGTGATATCCCTATTGCAGTATCGAATCTTATCTGAGCAACCAGACAAGCCTGGTTGTTACAATATCGCTCAAGTTAATTATCGCTTAATATTATCTGTTTTACACTCTAAACCTGAATGGACATTATGTCTGTTTTTCTTTAAACCTTTAGTTTTCATTGGTTACTCTGGTTATTTTGATTGCTTTTGTGGTGATTCAAGTCGTATTTTTGACTTTGATCTTGGCGGATGTTGTGGATCAAGAATAAGATGTTATCAATTTAAAGCTGGTCTTACTTTGTTGTCAGTTTCAGCGAAGTTTAAATCATGAGCAGAGTTATAGGTATTTAAATAAGGTTTATCGATGAATAATCAAAATTTTATTATTTTCACAGGTATAGTTATTGGGTTAATTGCACTTACTTTAGTGGAGTTTGGCAATCCATCAAATATGGGGTTTTGTGCAGCTTGTTTTGTTCGGGATATTAGTGGAGGCTTAGGTTTTCAAACAAATGCGGTTGTACAGTATATTAGACCTGAAATTATTGGACTTGGGCTTGGAGCTTTTATAATAGCAGTATTTACTAAGAGTTTTAAACCTATTGGTTCTTCTTCTCCCATGCTTAGGTTCGTTCTAGCTACATTTGTTATGATTGGGGCTTTAGTATTTTTAGGATGTCCTACTAGGATGGTTTTAAGGCTAGGAGGCGGTGATTTAAATGCTATTGTTGGATTATTTGGTTTTATATTCGGACTTTATATTGGGTTTAAATTCAAAGAGTCAGGATTTAACTTAGGTGAAGAAACAAAAATAAGTAAAAGTGAAGGTATGGTTTATCCCTTGCTAAATGTTGCTTTATTGATTTTATTAATAACAGCTCCTTCTTTTATTTACTTTAGCGTTACAGGTCCAGGTGCTATGAGAGCTCCTATTATTTTATCTTTAAGTCTTTCACTTATTGTTGGTGCATTATCATATAAAAGTGAGTTTTGTTTCTCGAGTGCGATTGCAAAAGCAATATTTAAAAAAGAATTCATGCACTTTTTTGGTATTTTAGCCTTACTCATTACTGTTTTAATAGGGAATATAGTTTTAGGTAACTTTAAACTATCTTTTATTTCTCAACCAATAGCTCATACTGATGGAGTTTTTAATTTCTTAGGAATGTTAATAGTTGGCTGGGGTTCAGTTATGCTAAGAGGTTGTCCTTTCAGACAACTTGTAAAAGCAGGTGGTGGTAATGGTAATTCAGGTATTGTAATACTGGGTTTCCTAATTGGCGCAGCTATTGCTCATAATTTCTCTTTAGCAGCAACTCCAAAAGGTCTTGGAATAAATGGTCAAGTAGCAGTAATTATTATACTTGTATTAATGCTTTTAATTTCATTTTTTGGAAAAAGAAAATAA
>JBAHZX010000053.1:0-38447 GCA_037132815.1 Shewanella sp. | reverse complement strand
ATCGCCGATTTTGGTATTTGATGAAGCAACATCTTCATTAGACAGTCAATCGGAACAGGCAATATTAAATGCTCTGAAAGAGGTGGCGATAGGACACACAAGCTTAGTTATAGCCCACAGACTTTCGACCGTTGTCGATGCAGATCAGATTCTGGTGTTGAGCCAAGGACAAATAGTCGAAACGGGTAACCATGAGTCACTTTTAGCTAACAATGGTCTATATGCCAAGTTATGGAGCATTCAAAACTAATGTGATTAGGATCTAAGTATTCAGTAGACCCTATAACAGGTTTTTGTGTAATTACCTAGTTTATATAGTTCGAAATACGATCTTCAAACTCAATAATAAAACGATTTAGTGCCGGTTTCCAGTTTCTAATCGGCATGGTCCATTTCTTCGATGCCTGCATGATGGCCAAGTAAACGACTTTCTTCGCAGAGTCATTATTTGAAAAGAGCTTGCGATTCTTGATAGCTTTCCTCATTAACTGTTTAACGAGTTCGGGTTCGGGTTCAAAGCTACTATTGCGATCACGTGGGATCTCTAACCTAAAGTGGCTTTCTCCTGTTTGTGTTCGCTTGCTAGAATAGCCATTGTGACTGTTACCAACAGATATTTTTTGATAGCCTAAATGATGTTCGAGTTCAGCATTTAAGGTGGCTTCACCTATCACTTTGGTTAACATGGCTCTGAAATCATTTAGATCTGATTCGGACTTAATGCCTTGCACGGGTAAATGCTTCTAGTTATACAAAATTATTTACAGATAATTTTGTTTCTTTAATCACCCCATCGATTTTCACACTAGGATTTAATTTAGCAAGACTAAGGCTGCGAGTCGTCACTCTCATTCCTGAAGTTAACTCTAGATATATTTTCATCAACTCACCTTGCTCTAAACCGCGTTTCTTGAGTGTAACCATTATTGCTAACCAATCGGTATCAACGAAACTATCTTGACCTTCAATGTTAACCTGTAAAGGAATATTGTTCATCGTTAATTTCACCATACTTTTCCTTATTTATATGGTCATTATATAATAAGTAACCTTAATTTATTCTGAACGAGTAACCAAATATTTGTATTCATATGCCCCTCTGTTTCAAGGGGATTGTTGCATTAAATACTCAGATTTAAGCAACAATGTCTATTAGCGTACAAGATGCTAGATCTCAGCAATTACTCATCACTATCACCTAGAGATAGAAGCGTGGCATTACCTCCAATAGCGGTGATATTGTTGGTACGGGTTTTCTCTGTGATGAAGCGCGTGAGATAGTGTGGTCCGCCCGCCTTTGGTCCTGTGCCCGATAGGCCTTGTCCCCCAAAGGGTTGCACGCCGACTACCGCCCCGATTTGGTTACGATTGATATAGACGTTTCCGACATTGACCTTGTTGGCAATTTCCAGAGCATGATCCTCATTACGACTGTGGATGCCTAAAGTCAGTCCGAATCCAGTGCTGTTGATCTCATCTATCACCTTGCTCAGTTCGGTTGCTTTGTAACGAATCACATGCAAGATAGGACCGAAATGTTCCTTATCTAGCACCTTGATAGAGTCAATCTCTACAGCTATAGGCGCGATGAAGTAACCCTTCTCAGTACCTGTTGGTAGATCGAGTTGTTTAAGCAGAGTTCCGACTTGTTTAATATGGTCAATATGGGCATTCAAGTTTGCTTGAGCCGCTGCATCTATCACAGGCCCAACATCAGTCTTGATTGAGCTAGGATCGCCTATAGTGAGTTCATCCATGGCCCCTGTCATCACCTCAAGTACTCTGTCTGCAATATCTTCTTGAAGGTAGACTACTCGTAGCGCCGAACAGCGCTGACCGGCACTGGTAAATGATGAGTCAATAATGTCATGGACCACTTGTTCAGGTTGTGATGTCGAGTCGACAATCATGGCATTTTGGCCGCCAGTTTCGGCAATCAGTGGAATAATAGCCCCCTCGCGGTTTGCCAAGGTGCAGTTAATGAGCTTGGCTGTTCCTGTAGAACCGGTGAAACAGACGCCACTGATACGTTCATCTGAGGTGATTGCAGCCCCGATGGTTGTGCCAGTGCCAGGCAGGAATTGAAGCACATCTTTAGGAATACCCGCTTCGTGAGCCAACTGCACCGCTCGGAAGCCAATGAGAGATGTCTGCTCTGCGGGCTTAGCGATAACAGTATTACCCGCAGCTAGTGCTGCGGCGACTTGACCAATAAAGATTGCCAGTGGGAAGTTCCATGGACTGATACAGACGAAGATACCGCGACCTTGAAGGAATAGCTCGTTGAGCTCACCCGTTGGGCCTGGAAGTAGTTCAGGTTTCGCCATCATTTTTTTGGCTTGAATGGCATAATAGCGACAGAAATCTACGGCTTCACGCACTTCATCGATACCATCTTGAATACTTTTACCCGCTTCTCGGGTACAAAGGACGATAAGTTCTTCACGGTTCTCTTCGAGTAGATCGGCAAGTTTTTGTAGTGCATTGGCACGTACTTCGACTGGCGTATTACACCATCCGCCAAAGGCTGCATCAGCACTGGCAAGAGCCAGCTCTATGGCTTGATTATCAGTGAAAGCTAGCTTACCCACGACTTGAGTCGTGTCGAAGGGGCTGACGATGTCTTGGATTTCGCCGTCTAATAGTATGCCATTGACCAGTGGTCCAGCATTCCAGCTAGTGTGTTTGAATTTTTCTAGACCTGCGAAAAATGGTTCGGATTCTGAGATGATGTTCAAGTTGAGTCCCCTAGAGTTTTTACGTTCTATGCCAAAAATATCGGCAGGTTTAACGATTTTATTATTAGATAGGGTTTTATATTTTTGTAGTGTCCTTACTGGATGAACGACAAGTGACTCGATGGGTACTTTAGGGTCGACCAGCTTATGGACAAATGAGGTGTTGGCCCCATTTTCGAGTAAACGACGTACCAGATAAGGAAGTAACTCCTTATGTTCGCCGATAGGGGCATAGATACGAATTCTCGTTGTTGGAGATTCGGCAATTAGCGTATCGTAAAGTTCCTGCCCCATGCCATGTAGACGTTGGAACTCATATAGGCGATCGCCTGCCATGTCCATAATCACAGCGACAGACTGGGCGTTATGTGTTGCAAACTGTGGGTAGATAGCCCCTCGAGTCATATCTGACAATAGGTAACGTGCAGATGCAAGGTAAGATACATCGGTACCTGCTTTGCGGGTAAACAGGGAATATCCTTCTTCACCCGCTTGCTGAGCCCACTTGAGTTCGCTGTCCCAGTATGCGCCCTTAACTAGACGCACTGGTATCTCATCACCTTGATCTTTCGCCAAGCGAGTTAACCAACAAAGTACAGGCAGGCCACGTTTGGCGTAGCTCTGTACTACGATACCTAGCAAGCCCCAGCCCTTAGCTGCATCTGAATTATAGAGTTTCTGAAATAGCTTTAGGTGAAGCTCGAGTCTGTCCATCTCTTCTGCATCGATAGATATCCCTACATTGAGTTGGCGACCTCGATGAATTAGCTTGATGAGAGTGTCATAAAGTTCAGAGAGGACACGGTCTTCATTGGCGACTTCATATCTAGGGTGTAGGGCTGATAACTTGATAGAGATAGTGGGACGAGGTGCTTTGCTCTCATCGTAATTTTGTGCGCCAAGGGCGGCGATTGCGGATGAGTATTCATCGAAATACTTGTTAGCATCAGTTTTAGTGAGCGCAGCTTCGCCGAGCATGTCGTAACTGTGTGTATAGCCTTTTTTACGGTTAGCTTCACTGTTTTTGAGACCATTATTAATGCAGGTACCCAGAACAAACTGTTTACCCATGATTTTCATTGCTGCAAGCATAGCTTGGCGGATCACTGGTTCACCCAGACGGTTAACCAAGCGGCTTAGCAGGCTACTGGGTTTGCCATCAATATTCTTATCAAGAGTGACTATCTTGCCGGTTAGCATTAAGCCCCAAGTGGAAGCATTGACTAACGTCGAGTCACTTTGACTCATATATTGATCCCATTTAGCACCGGATAGTTTATCTTGAATTAGGGCATCGGCTGTCGCTGTGTCAGGGATTCGCAGTAGTGCTTCGGCAAGACACATTAGGATAATACCTTCCTGTGTCTCTAGGCTGTATTGTTGTAAAAATGCATCAATACCAACCATTAAACCTTTTTTATCATATTGGCGAACTTTGGCCACTAAATCATGAGCTCTTGCAGTAACACGCTCAACTTCATCGTTACTAGAGGGCACTAGTTTGATTAGTTCCGATAGATATTCATCTTCATCGACAATGTAGTTATTAGTGATGGCTGTAAACAGCTCATCGAGGTTTGCTGAGTTATAAAGACCAGTCAGAACTTCACTTGCTTTGAACATAGTATTCACTTCCACCTGAGCCGATTAAGGGCCGTTTGCTTGAACAAAACCTTGTCTAATTACAGCTTAGAAGAGCCTTTTAGATAAGAGTAGTGAGATGCATTTTATTTTTTGTATACAATATGACATCTTCGGCAGAATAATATCATCAAAGTGTGACGAGGAATACTGTTGTGGAAGTGATACCAAGCCTATTTAATATGTGATTTTTAGTGAGAGTTCAGAGTGCTTTGAATTGAAAATCCTGAGTAGTTTTGAACTGAGTCGATATTCATTGAGGTTGGTATTTATGTGATTTTTGTTTGAGCTTGTCTGGCTAGAGGGTGTGTAATGCTAGTGTCTGCGCCTGTTGGCCCATGTAGAAATAAAAACCAGCATTTAAATGCTGGTTTTAGAGAGCGTTATAGTGGTAAAAGCTTACCAACGATTTTTTTGTTTACGTCTCGGTCTTGGCAG
Organism: Shewanella sp.; assembly: GCA_037132815.1. Lineage (GTDB taxonomy): Bacteria > Pseudomonadota > Gammaproteobacteria > Enterobacterales > Shewanellaceae > Shewanella. The sequence goes on along the minus strand of JBAHZX010000053.1, from coordinate 33,630 downwards.
GTAAACTAATATAACACCTATCAATAAACCGATAGCTGCAATGATTCCGCCCTCTTGCCACATCTGGAAACGTTTGTTATTTTCGATGCTGGCTAGCTTGTGAGTGGCATTGTCACGCTCACTACTTGCCTTAGCCAGATCTTGTTGAGCTTGGCTTAGTTCTGACTGGAGCTTACTCACTTGCTCATCATTATGAGCGCTAGAAATCAGGGCTTGCTCTAATTCAGACTTGGTGTCATTTAATTGAGCCTGTATTTCTGGCAGCTGTTTACGGAAACTCTTTTGGCGAGTCACCATTTTTTCTTCTATCCAACCTTCACGGCCTTTATGGTCGATGATTTTAGTGTAATTTCCCTGAGTCTCGCCCATAATTGAGATAGTCTGGCCTGCCTCGACGCTACCTAATATACGAAATTCTGTACCCGGCCCACCATGAAGGTAGAGATAAATATTATCAGATATATACCCAGTTTGGTTAGCGGCCAAAAGAATTGGAGAGAGTAATAATAGCCCCACTAAAGCAAAGAATTTTAGCACTTTGGAAATCTCATCAACGAAATATAGCCATATGCTATGGATTTGCGGTGTATTTTGCAAGGGCTAGATGTAAGAGACATGTCTGTAGGTCGGTGAAGCTTAGTTAATGTCAAAATTTGGAGGCGAGTAGGCATGTGATAAAACTGACATCTAAGATTACATCTGAGGTGAACTGCACAAAAAAGGGAAGCACTCGCTTCCCTTACTTAGTTGGAATATGTTGGCTTAACTAAATATACCTTTAATAATAAAGAAGAATATTATTGAAAGTGTCGCGCCTGCAGGTAGAGTAACAACCCAAGAAATTACAATGTTTCTGACTACACCTATGTTAATCGCGGCGATACCACGGGCCATACCTACACCTAGCACCGCTCCAACTAAGGTTTGTGTTGTAGAGATAGGTAGACCAGTACCCGATGCAATAACCACTGTTGAAGCTGCAGCAAGCTCTGCAGCAAAACCACGACTAGGTGTCAAGTGAGTGATGTTCTTACCTATGGTTTTCATTACACGCTTACCGAAAATGGCAAGACCTAAAACAATACCAACGGCACCTAGTGGAAGGATCCACCAAACGATAGCGGCCTCGCTACCGATCTCACCTCCACTGTTGACCACTGAAACAACCGCAGCAAGTGGACCAATCGCATTAGCTACATCGTTAGAGCCGTGAGCAAATGCCATACAGCAAGCAGTGACGATCATTAAGACTGCAAATACCTTCTCGACATTGCCAAACTGAGTCTGACGATCGGCCTGGCTGTCCATTTTTAGGCGCTTTATTGCTAACATCCCGCCGATACCCACAATGACCGCTATACCTAAGGCTAATGCATATGCTTCGACAGTGCTGAAGTGCAGGCCGATATGCTTGAGACCTTTTTGAATGGTCACCAAGGACATCATGAAACCTGCTAGCGCCATGTAGAAAGGCACGTAGCGTTTAGCGTTTTCTAGTGGATTATCGGTGTTGAAGATAAGCTTCTGTACGCTCTGGAATATCATGAAGGCAATAAAGCCGGATATTGCCGGAGTGACGACCCAAGAGCCAATAATTCCGGCAACCTTGGCCCATTCAACGGCTTCAGTGCCAACACCTACAGCAGCGAAACCAACGATAGCACCGACAATAGAATGAGTGGTAGAGACGGGCCAGCCAAGGGCAGAGGCTGCTATCAACCAGATACCTGCAGCTAAGAGCGCGGAGATCATGCCGTAAACCAATAGCTCTGGTGAGTCGACGAAGTAGGCGGAGTCGATAATCCCTTTACGGATCGTACTAGTGACTTCACCACCTGCTAGGTAAGCACCAGCAAATTCGAAGATCATCGCAATGATGATCGCTTGTTTAATCGTAATAGCGTTAGAACCAACCGAGGTTCCCATTGCATTGGCAACATCGTTTGCGCCAATACCCCATGCCATTAAAAAACCAAATAGAGCCGCGATTGCAATTAGCAATGAGCCATTGGTGACTAATACATCAACCATGTTGTTACCTTGATAATTTTGTTGTTAGACGCGAGCTAGCATAAGCTCTAAACGGGAGCCTACACACTCGGCAAGATCTGCCAAGTCACCAACCCATTCAATTATCTTGTAGAGGAACATCACATCGATAGGGTTCATATTGTTTTCGATAGCGAACAACTGACGACGGATTTTGATTTGAAGATCATCTGTATCTTCCTCTATTTTATCGAGTTCAGCGATCATTTTTGCGACTAAATCGACTTCACGACCACGGAAACCGGTTTCTAACAGGTCATCGAGCTCGTTGATTGCTTGTTTTGCGAGCGCAACTGCATCAAGACAGCGGATCAAATAAGCATTGAAGGGGGGTTGGATCTCATGAGGGATCACAAGTTGACGGCCGATGATACGACCAGAGATATCTTTTGCCTTGTTAGCTATTTTATCCTGTTGGGTTAAAAGCTCCAGTAGATCGGTCCGCTCGACAGGCATAAACAGACCACTAGGAAGCGTTAAACGGATTTCACGCTTAAGGGCGTCTGCTTCACGTTCTGTAGCACTGATCTGCTTACGCAGTTCAACAGCACTAGTCCAATCTCCTGCGGCTGTAGCATTGAAAAATGAGACAAGTATCGATGCACATTGGTGCACTTTATCTATATGCTCTTGTAGAGGCTTGATTGGCGATTTTGCAAACACGCCCAAAATAGAGTTTACTGACATTGCCGTGTACCTATTTAGGTTATTCCACTGTTGGGAAAATCGGGCGCATATTAACCCAAGCGCCCGTGTATTGAAACTGTGATTTACATATTAAAAATACAGTTTCTTATTCTAACCAGTTATATCTAAACTGCAAAGCGCCATCCTACGGATTGTCTGTGGTCGTTATTTTACATTTCGCCCTGTAGATGCGTTAGATATTAAGTATGGATGACAATTTTACAGAGTCAAAAAAATACAACTAAAACCGATAACAAAGTGAGCGACTGGCTAATGAATGCCGAAATAGAACTTAAATTATTTTTCCAATTAGAACAACAACAAAAATTAATTTATCTGCTTGATAGTTTACCCAATAGCCAGCAACAAACGTGCCGGGAATTGTCGAATACTTATTTCGATACCCCAGATCTGCAATTGAGACGATGGGATATGGGGCTTAGGGTTCGTGGATACGATGGCAAGCATGAGCAGACAATAAAAACCGCTGGAACAGTGATAGCAGGGATTCATTCTCGGCCTGAATATAATATTAATATAGATCAATCTGAGCCTGATTTAAATTTATTTCCAGAAAACATTTGGCCAGAAGCGGTGAATATTTCAGCGGTGCAATCTCAATTAACCTGTTTATTTGATACCGATTTCGACAGACGAACTTGGCATATATACGTGGATGAAAGCTTAGTGGAAGTTGCCTTAGACATAGGTTTAGTGAGCGTCAAAAGAGATGGCAAGACAAAGTCTGAGCTGATATGTGAATTAGAGTTAGAGCTAATGGTAGGGAAAACGACTGCGTTAATTGATCTGGGTATCAAGGTTGCCGAAACTATTCCTGTTCGACTTGGCAAGGCAAGCAAGGCTCTCAGAGGTTATCGTTTAGCGGCTCAGTCAAGCCCCTTAGAATTAGCGGCGCTTGAGTTTATCGCGTTAGAATCGAGTCAAGATTTGCAGCAAACTCTGGTTTCACTGTTAAGCATAGCTCTGGAACGCTGGCAGCAACTAGAAGCCATGATATTAGAAACCAAGGGGCAAAGCTTGGAGCAATTGCCTATGCTTTGTCATCGTCTGCGTGCTTGTGTACGATTACTTAGATGTACCTTAGATCAGTTTAATCTGCTGAGCGGTAGTCTTATTGCAATGTTTGACCGTATAGAGGGCCACTTTGGCTTTGTCGAGACGGGGTTGAGCCTGAGCAAAATATTAAGTCAAAATGGTCAATTAATTGCTACGTTACCTAATCAGGCTAAATTTGCCGAACAGGCCTTAATAACACTACAACAGTTATCTATCTCTAGACTTATGGATAAGATATTAGCTGATACTTGTTACGGCAGTTTACAACTTAGCTTAGTCGATCTTTTGTTCTCAATGCGAGCTGGAGAGGGGCGGATAAACCTGAATATCCATACTGAGCTTAAGACCTTTGCCGATCAAATACAGGAAGCTTCTTGGCAGAAAATGTTAACCCTGATGCCATCGGAGGCTGACTTGACCAGTCGAGAGTATCAGTCTTTTGCTCGCGCATTGGATAACAGTCTTCACGTTAGTGTGGCTTATGGTGAGCTTTACGCTAAACAAAGCCGGGATATATTCAGAGCCCCATGGCAAGATTTAGTATTAGGGATTAGAACCTTGGCTGCCTATCGGCAGTTAGCTAATATAAGTGAATCATTGGATGTAGATATCTCAGATTGGCTAGAGAATAAACAAGAGAGTCTGATATGTGCCATGGAGCATTCGAGACGTTCTGCATTGAGCCATCAGCCATATTGGCGATAGGGGGAAGTTTTTAGGGACTAGGATTTTCTTTACTTTCTCTTATTTCATCACGTAAACGGCTTATCTCTGCCATCAGTAAATTCTGATTTTGCTCCATGCGATCGATGGCCGTTTTCAGTTCACACTTTATCTCTTCACTATGAAGTTCAAGCTTCTCGCTTTCATCGGGTGCGATAAATATAGATGCCATATAACCTGAAATGACCCCGAAGAAGCTGACTCCACAAATGATAACGATAGCGCCGATGATATGGCCTGCGGTTGTGACGGGGTAAAAGTCTCCATAACCGACAGTGGATATGGTGACTAATGCCCACCAGATGGCGTTTTCAGCGGTTTGAATATTTGCATTTGGAACGCCGTTCTCAACGATTAACATTAACACTGAAGAGATAGTTAAAATAGTGACCATGGCAACCAGTAGGCTGGCTAAAGTTGCTTGTCTACGCTGCTTTATCATAGGAATGATTAGCGAGTGAGTCATACGAATGAGTCGAATAACCCGTAATATTTGGAATAATCTGGCTAACCGAAGAGGCTCAATGGCGGGAATACTGGCGATCAGATCGATCCAATTATGTTGCAGGTATAGAAGCTTTTTTTCGGCTTTAAACAGGTTAAAAAAGAAGTAACTAAGGAAGATCATGCAGATACTGAAATCGATTATCAAGAGTAAACGGTGGGTTTCAGTATCAATTTGAGCGAAGGTAAGTACCAATACGATAATGACAGACAGGAAGGAGAGCACCATCATGGCTAACTGAAAGGGGGTTGGGTGTGTCTCTGTGTCAGGTAACCATCGACTTAAATTTACCATTTTACATATATCCGCTCTTCATCCAATCGCCTAATTAGCGATGAGATACTTTAAAGGTATCTGACTGAGTGTACTAGTTTTTATCACTAAAGTGGATGAGATCGTCGAGTACACGCTTTTTTATTTCTAACTGAGAGTCAGGAGGCAGGTGATATTTTTCAGCTAGCTGCACATAATCTTCAGGATTAAGAGACACGGTCAGGCGTGGACGTTTAGGCCGTTTAGTGACTGAAAGCCCTAAGATGGTACGTATTTGATCCGAGGGGCTAAAGCCTGAATCTAGTGCGGCTTTGCGGATGGAATACTGAAATTTTTCATCTAAGTCAAATGCCACCTGAGTCGCTTTCGCGGCTTTCTGATTTTGTAACCATTGTTCCGGAAGCGGGCTCTTTTTCCTAATCATTCGGTATTACCTTAAGCATTAATTTAAAAATAAATTTAACCTTGAACTCAGTTCCTTATTTTCCGGGCCAATAATCACGAATATCAGAAAGTGGTCGGTATAAGGTTAGCATGACATCGGTATCACCATCTGCATAGACTTCCACGTCGACAGCATATTTCTCATCTTCATCCAGTAAGTGATAGGACTCGAATTCATCGCCAGTGACACCTTCTGCATCTTGTGGCGGCTTCTTTCCTCGGTAATCTTCACGATGGAAGTAGCCAAATTGAGCGAAATTAACTTGGTGATATTCCTTGCCCAGCCACAGAGAAAATTCTGACTTCAACTCATTTGGTAGCGTTAATGTGGTTAATTGTGCCTGTGTATCTTCTTCGAATATGGTTGTAAACTGGTCGAGATCGAAAATATGTTCAACCAGAGAACGGTTGATTTTGATAGAAAAGACTAGATAAGTTTCATCGTCTTCATCGAGAGACAAGAAAATGGTGTCATTTCCATGGCCTTTGAGTGCCCATTCAGCCTGTTGACTACGTTGGTATTCATAGGTATTGACGGCTTCGACTCTCAATTGTTGGCCTCTGAGTTGTGGCGGCAGGGCGAAGCTATCGTCTAGAGAGATCATATCTCCTTTGAGGAGTTTAGAGGGATGATCCAGCTGCCGCTGGGGCGCTTCTTTCTTACCAAAAAGACCTTTTAAAAAACTCATCATCACTCCTGATTTGTTAATTTATTCTAAGCTATAATTTACCTAGGAAATTTTTTCCCGAAAATTATTTAATGGTTAGCCTGCTATAGCCTATTTATGGCTTAACACAAAAGAGCGCCTTTCTTTATGTAAAGAAAAGCGCCGTACTCTTAGCTAATGTATGAGAGGCTAATATCTAGCTTCATGCGAAATTTAATCGCGTTTACTTACGTGCCTTGAGACGTTCCAACACGGCATTAGCGCTCGATTTTTGTTCACCAATACCGGCTTCGGCCAATTTGGCGTGCAGTGACTTATCGCTATTTTCATCTTCTAAGATTTCGGATGCTTTGAGGCGGTCATCGAACTGCTGTTGACGTGCCTTGATACGCTCCAGTGAATCTTTAGCATTTAATAGCTTAGAGTTGCTGCCTTCGAAAGAGTTCGTTATCGTCGCAGTGGCCTTTTGTACGCTCTCAGTGGTCTTTACCATAGTGAGTTGACGCTGGTAGTCGGTCAGGTGACGTTCGGTCTTGCGTACCATGTCTTTAAGCCGTGTGGCGTGAGAACTGAAGCTGTCGTTAGCAGATTGCTGGTCGATTAGTTCCTGTTCTAGTTGAGCGATTTTCTCAGCGACTTCCAGAGCAAGTGTTTCATTATCTTGTTCTAGTGCTTGAGTCACAAAACTCTCATGCTCAGTGATTGAACGCTTTAAACGGTCGATTTCACGAGTCGCTTGCATCTCTTTGGCCATAACATCGGTCAGTTCACGTTTGGCCTTGGTGAGATGTTTCTCTGCATCACGTATTTCCTGTTCGAAGATACGGGTTGAGTTTGCATCGACGATGCTCTGGCCAACTTCGTTGGCGCCGCCACGAAAAGCGGTTAAAATTTTGTTTAGTATGCCCATGATATGGCTCCTTTAATTACGTAATAACTCAGTTAATTAAAAACATAAAAATTACTTGAGGAAGTCGCTCATCTCATCGATGACTTCTAAGCAGTTGTCAGACAGGACTGAAAGTTCCTGTGCGATCTCCAGCATATCTGAGCGCACCGATAGTGCCCCAAAAATAACATATTTATCATTCACTTTTGCGAATGATGACAATGGCATTGAGATGTTTAACTCCAACATGGTCTCAAACATTGCCATGCGACTTTCTTGCTTGACCTCGTCTTCACCCCAAAGGTAACTGATACAGAGAACCTGGTTTTCTGTTACCGATACGAATACGGGTATCTCTTCACGACCGATGATATTGACCTGTAATACATCGACTTCACCATCGATTGGGTAGCAATCGAACTGAAGTCCAGTGTGATTAGTGTCACCAAGATCATTGAGGTGATTAGCAATATTGTGGATATTCATATTTGTCCTCTTTGACATATTATGTCTGGGATTAAAGATAGCACTACGACATAATATGTCAAGAGCTATTTTCGAGTTAAATTATAATTAATTTATTGAGCATTAAAATAGTGTCATTGCCTGATTTTCAGCCCAAGCTTGCTGGTGATACTGGTATAGCTGCATAGAGCCAATTCTGTTAGCTTTGACTTTGTCTATATTTTGATAGAAGTTTCCTGGGAACTCGAAAGCGCCTTTGATCAGTCCAGGTGTTAGCCAGTCATCTGTTATTGACAGTTGTTTAATGTCACTCAGTCTTGCTTTGGCATTCTTGCCTGATGCAGTGGCTAAGCTCCAACCCCATTCACCAAAGCTGGGAACATTGTGGTGGTACTGACTCACATCGAAACCTGCCAACGCCAATGTTTTTCCCACTGAGATAAAGGCCTTAGGTGCATGGTAGGGGGATGTGGATTGCACAGTAATAGCCCCATCAGCATTCAAGAGTTCCTTTAATTTCTTATAAAAAAGATCTGAGTATAGCTTATTGAGATCAGGATGGCTGGGATCGGGTAAGTCGACGATGATGACATCATATTTCTCGCCTTTCCTCAATAGCTTATCTACGCCATTAAAGGCGTCGTCTACCAACACTTCGACTCTAGGGTCATTGAGGGAATCGCCATTGAGTTTAAGTAATATTTGGCTCAATCGCGTCGGCATATCGGCGTCGTGGGAGGTAAAGAGATCCAGCAAATCTTTATCTAAATCCATCAAGGTGACGTGCTTAGGTTGCCACTTCAATACTTGTTCTAAGCCTAATCCATCGCCGCCGCCGATGATCAGCACATTGTCATGGCGAGCCGCCGCTTCCATGGTTGGATGGACCAGAAATGCATGATAAATATGTTCATCAATACTAGAAAATTGTAAGCGTCCATTGATATACAAAGAATAAACAGGATCTATGCCGCTGCCCCTGAGCCTTTCGGTAAAGGTGAGCTGCTGAAAACGGGTTAACTTGGTGTAGATCACATTATCTCTATAGAGCAAGTTATTGAAGTTTTGCTCCCAGCCGGGCCCGTGCCAGGCAAGCATGAGTAGGACTGCTGATGCGATAAAATGGCCGACCAACAGCACCTTGACAAATTTGATGCGATGCCAAAAGCGACAGATAAAGACAAAGCCTGCGAGTAGATTAAAACTGGCTGTTAATGCTGCAGCAAGTTGAATGTCGATGGCCAGCATAAAACTCACCCAAATAGCGGCTCCTATACCGGCACCAACATAGTCAGCGCCATAGATGGTGCCAGCATTGTGCATCAGGTGCTCATCACACAGAGATTGGCGCACACGTGCGATGAGCGGGATTTCCATGCCTATCATTAAGCCGAGTAGTATGCCCCAGAAGTAGGGCAAATATTCGCTCAGGTGTTGTAGCATGCCGATAAAACCACCTTCGGGAAGTTGATCGGGTGGCAGGCCTATGGTGTTGGCGATAAGCAGAGGCAGTTGTTGGCCGAAACCGATAACGGCAGCGGTGATCAATATGGCAAGGGAGCCACACAGGGCTACGCTGAGTTCGAGTATGACAAAACCTGTGAAGGCGCAGCGTATTTTTCTGGCGGCGAAGGCCCCTATGCCCATGGAGACGATCATCAGGCCTATCATGGTATAGATAGCAGCTTCTAATGCGCCTAGGATACGACCGGCATAGTGGGACAGCAGGTATTCATAGATTAGACCACAGCCAGCAAGTACAGCCATAATGCCGAGCAGTAAGCTATCGTCAAACCAGCTCAGTTTTCTCTCTTGGTTTATTGGGCTGGTATTAAGCGCTTTTTCAGTCACTTGTATCTCTTGCATCAGGGGAAAATAAAACGGCTAATCAGATGATCAGCCGTATTGGACAGCAAAAATGTGTTTAATACATCAAACTAGTAAGGATCAGAGCTACGGCGACACTGATGGCTAACTCAACCGTAGCGATACCTATATTGTGTTGCTGTTCCACTTCTTGGGCTAAGTTGATATTTGAAAGTACTAATTTCTTCACTATCTTGATCAGTACAGTGAGTACAATTAACATGATCACCGAGAAGACTAGCCAGCCGATGAGGTTTGCGATGTAGGCCTGAGGGTTATAAATGATGAAGTGACTCGCGGCGTTGAAGCTCAGAGCCATGGCTAACATGTAACCACTATGGCGAATCGCCACGGCTTTTTGATCTTGAACTAAGGCATCTTGCATAGATGAATTTTGATTACGCTTGGCATATCTGTACTCACGAAAACGGGTTAGAAAGACTAACATTAACTGAGAAACGGCGAAGGCACTAAAGATGGCGATAAAGGTATCTAATGTCAGATCTTCGGCCCAGATAAGAACGGAGCGAATGATGATAGCCGTGGCAATCGCGGCGCAAGCATCGACAATCGCTACTGAAATATTACCTTTAAGGATCTGCTCACCTTTATTGAACTCACCGAGTGCAATCTTATCGTGAAGATATCGACCTAGTTTTATCAGTACCAGGCCAAATAGGCCGTAGGCACTCATACCAATAGCTTCGGTAGCATAAGAGCTCGCAGCTTCGCCAGATATGGCTCCGGTAAGTACAATACCAAGGCCTGCTATGGCGCCGGCGGTACTGATGCCAAAGGCAAAGTTATCGTTCTCTGCCAGTTCCACGCGGCTATCGACTTTAGCCGTCCATCCTTGAAGGTAACGCATCAGAGTCAGAAGGATAATAGCAATAGTTAGATCGATCACTAAGATGATTGCGAGATCTGTTGTTATGCCGAAGTTTTGAAATAATGTCATGTGAATTCCTTACCTATTTGCCTCGGCGTACACCGCGAGTTGTGCGATTGTTAGAATTGCGGAAGTTACTGTTCTTAGAATAATTAGAACGGAACTTGCTGCTAGTTTTACTGCGAGTACCAGTGGTGCTGGCCTTAGGTGTACTTGTGCTTTGCCTCGATAGGCTGGTTGAGCCTGAACGTGACTTAGCATAGGGGCTATCGAACTTCCTTCCTTGTGAGCTAAATTGTTTCTTGGTGCGCTCAAAGGTTTTATTTTGCGCACTGGCCTGTTTAGGTGAAGTATAGCGAGACCGGCCTACATCATTGTAGTAGCTGTAGTTTCTTCTGCTAGACCAACGATCGTAGCCAATAGGTCCACGCATCACATTGGAGAACATAGAATACATACCGTACCAAGCCCAGAAGGACATGCCACTAGAACCTGTCTGCCAGCTGCCATAACCTGGATTACCTACAAGCTGACTACCAGCACCAAAATTATCGGATCCATTGGCCAAGGCAGAGGCCTCGCGACTAATAGAGTTCACTCTAGCTAGCGCACCATTAGACATGTCAGCGACCACATTGAGTGGGTCTGAGATCATATCGTTATATAGACTAGGGTCGGCAGCATAATAGATATTTTCGGCTTCGGTTAACTGCTGGTCGAGATCCACATAGTTACTGGCACTAGCAAGATTTTGAACCCGGCTCACTAGGGAGGTATACATAGGGCCCTTGGTGGTCGCATCTTTGGCTAGCTCACTAAATAGTGGTGCCATATCTGGGTTCTGCCTTTCCATAATACTCGTGTACTGCTTGAGTAACATGGCATTACGGATCTGACCGTTATTGAGCATCTGACCCAAGGTATCGATTCTCTTGTCGGCTAATTGCTGAAATTGAGCAATCTTATCGGGCCTGTCATCGCCACAACCGACTAAGGTTAATAGTAACGTCAGGGTGAGAATACGCATAAGCATCACAGCCATGTTTTCTCCATTTATGTATGTGGTGGTATTGAATTTAATTCTCAGCGCAAGATTTTACTATCCAAGATAGTGCTTGCTTAGGTTATAGTAACCTCCTAACTGAGATTATAGATAGTCGTTTTATTTAAGATATCAATTAGCTGCTCATTTAAATGCAAGATAATGACTAAATTATCTCATTCGGAACATAAGTAGATCATTTTAGACATATCTATACCATCAAAGACATAATATGTCGACAGCCAAATTGTTAAGGATAATTATTGCAATGGAAAATATCAGTAACAAGCCCTTGTCTGCCATTATTGTTAAAGTTGCAGATTGTTACTGGCAAAGATTGAATGAAATTTGGCCTCAGCTATGTGACGAACTAAACCCGCAGCAGAGTGATGAACTCTATCGAATCATGGGACTGAGTGATTTTATTGCAAAGCAATTATGTCGTCATCCAGATTGGATCTCTCCGATTTTCAATGGACAGCTTGATAGCCTTGAGCGTCAGAGCTTCGATGGAGACTTGCACGCGCTGTTAGCAACCTGCACGAGTGAAGATGAGGTCAAAGCTCATCTGAGAGACTACAGAAATCGACAAATGGTGTGTTTGGCTTGGCGGGATTTCTTTGGTTATGTGAGTCTCGAAGATTCACTGTTAGATCTGTCGGCTTTGTCAGAAGCTCTAGTTATTACTGGTCGGGATTGGTTATATGCAGAGATGTGTAAACAACTGGGCACTCCCTGTGATAGTGAAGGACATCCTCAGCCGTTACTTATATTAGGTATGGGTAAATTGGGAGGGCGTGAACTTAATTTCTCTTCCGATATCGATCTTATCTTCACTTTTCCAGAGCATGGCGAGACTCAGGGAGGACGCAGAAGCTTAGATAATCAGCAGTTCTTCATTCGCATGGGCCAACGTCTGGTCAATCTGCTGCATCAAGTTACCGCCGATGGTTTTGTCTATCGTGTCGATATGCGCCTGCGTCCCTATGGTGAGAGTGGTCCATTAGTCGTAAGTTTTAGTGGTCTTGAAGATTATTACCAAGAGCAGGGGCGGGATTGGGAGCGATATGCCATGGTTAAGGCTAGGGCTTTAGGTCCCAAGACGGCATATTCAGATGAACTCCATACCATGTTAAGGCCTTTTGTCTATCGTCGTTATATCGATTTCTCTGCTATCGAATCCTTACGTAAAATGAAACAACTTATTACTCAGGAAGTGAGGCGTAGACAACTTACTGACAATATCAAGTTAGGTGCGGGTGGTATTCGTGAAGTCGAGTTTGTTATTCAGAGTTTTCAACTCATCCGTGGTGGGCGTGAGCCATCATTACGTCAGCAGAGTTTGTTTGCGGCGATAGATACCTTATATAGCTTAGGTCAATTAGAGTATCTGGTAGTGGATGAGCTCAAGCAGAGTTACTTATTGTTAAGACGGATTGAGAATCTGTTACAGGCAATAGGAGATAAACAGACCCAAACATTGCCAGATAATAGTTTGGATTGGTATCGATTATGTCACGCTATGGGCATGGCGTCGGAAGCCGAACTTAGGACTCATATAGAATCGGCCATGGCAAAGATCCATCGTCATTTTAAGGATACCGTAGGTGGGCATGATCAAGATGAAATAACCGATCTTTGGACCCAAGCTCTTTGGAATTCACAAGAAAATGAACATGCTCAAAGCTTGATAAGCGAACAAGCCATAGATGACCCTATGCTCTGGCCCTTGCTTAAACAATGGCGTGAAACCATAGTTAAACGCAGTATAGGCCCACGAGGGCGAGACACCTTAGATAAGCTTATGCCTTGGCTATTGCGTGAATTTACCCATTTAGCCTCTCCTTCCAAAGTCTTTGATTCAGTGTCTAAGGTACTGGATCAGATCTTGACTCGTACCACTTACCTCGAACTTCTCTATGAGAATCCGGGTGCCCGTCAACAATTGGTGAGTTTATGTCAGGTGAGCCCTTGGATTGCAGAGCAACTCGCTAAATTCCCTATGCTACTCGATGAGTTAATCGATCCTACTCAGCTATATGACACCACCGCTCTTGATGATTATGGTAGCGAGCTTAGGCAATATTTGTTGCGTGTTCCGGAAGAGGATATGGAACAGCAGATGGAGGTTCTGAGGCAGTTTAAGTTATCACAACAATTAAAAATAGCCGCCGCCGATGTCACAGGAGTCTTACCTGTGAGTTCAGTGAGTGATCATCTAACTTTACTTGCAGAGGCGGTCATTGATCAGGTTATTACTCAAGCTTGGTTGCAAATGACCCATCGCCATGGCGTTCCGAGCCATCTTGAAGGTGGTGATATGGGTTTTGCCGTTATTGGGTATGGAAAAGCTGGTGGGATAGAACTTGGCTATGGTTCAGATCTCGATCTGGTGTTTTTGCATAACTACTCTCGTGAGAAATATCCACAGCACAGTGAGACTGATGGTGAACGGTCTATAGAAATTGGGCACTTCTATCTCAAGCTAGCGCAGCGGATATTGCACTTGTTCTCTACCCGTACTACATCCGGTCAACTCTACGAAGTCGATATGCGTCTGCGACCATCAGGCGCATCGGGTTTACTCGTAAGTGAAATAGAAAATTTTGCTTTATATCAGAAAGAGGAAGCTTGGACTTGGGAGCATCAGGCCTTGGTGAGAGCCAGATTCATGTTCGGTGCCAATGAGCTGTCGAGTCGTTTTAGCCAGATCCGTTCTCAGGTTATCGAATTGGAGCGGGATAAGCATACCTTAGCCAAAGAGGTGAGGGAGATGCGACTCAAAATGCGTGAGCACCTATTAAGAGTTGAAACCCAAATGTTCGATCTTAAACAGAGTGAAGGGGGGATTGCCGATATAGAGTTTCTTGCTCAATACCTTGTGTTAGCCTATGCCCACGAGCACGAAGAGTTGTCTACCTGGTCTGATAATCTGAGGATTTTTGAAACTTTAGGCGAATTAGAGCTTTTACCTCTCATCGACGTTCAGTCACTTATTCAAGCCTACTTATTTCTACGTGATGAAAGCCATAGGCAGGCTTTGCAACATCTTCCTGCTCAGATACTCTGCACTAAAGCTGAGGAACATGCACATAGGGTGATGGATATCTATCATCGGATTTTACAATAATTATTCATTGTTTTAATTGCCACTGACATCACACTTCTTGAAGTCGAAAGGGTATTAACTGACAATGGTCTGCTATCTCGCTAGAATACCCTTCAGATTATTTTTCATTAGAGTCAGCACCATGCATGTACATATCTTAGGCATCTGCGGTACCTTTATGGGTGGCCTTGCACTCCTTGCTAGAGCCAAAGGTCATAAGGTTACCGGTAGCGACGCTAATGTCTATCCGCCCATGAGTACTCAGCTTGAGGATCAAGGTATCGAACTCATTCAAGGTTTCGATCCTAGTCAACTTGGCATTAATCAAGATGATGCACCAGACTTAGTGGTGATAGGTAACGCCATGAGCCGAGGTAACCCATGCGTGGAGACCGTGCTTAACCGCAGTATTGCTTATACTTCTGGGCCACAATTTCTGGCTGATCATATTCTAAAAGATCATTGGGTGCTGGCGATATCGGGAACCCATGGCAAGACCACCACTTCGAGTATGTTGGCGTGGATTTTAGAAGATTGTGGCTATCAACCTGGTTTTTTGATCGGCGGAGTACCGCAAAATTTCGGCGTGTCTGCACGTCTAGGAGGATCACCTTTTTTCGTGGTGGAAGCCGACGAATATGACAGTGCCTTTTTTGATAAGCGTTCCAAATTTGTCCATTACCAACCGCGTACTTTGGTGATCAATAATCTTGAATTCGATCACGCCGATATTTTCGATGATCTTAAGGCGATTCAACGTCAGTTTCATCATGTGATCCGCACCGTACCCGCAGAGGGTAAAATTATCTGGCCCCAAGACAGCGAGGCGGTGCGGCAAGTGATCGACATGGGTTGTTGGAGTGAGCAAGAGGTTTATGCTACGGGGTGCTCGGATATCATATCGAATAATAAAGGAACTTGGTCTAGCGAAGTTATAACCGATGATGGCCATAAATTTGAATTGTTTTTTGATGGTGAATCTCAGGGTATCTTAGATTGGAGTTTGATTGGCCAACATAATGTCGAAAATGCCACCATGGCTATCGCAGCGGCACGTCATGTGGGCGTTAAACCTGAAGCAGCTATCCAAGCCTTGGCTCAATTCGAGCCACCTAAGCGTCGTATGGAGTTAATTGGAAAGGTGAACGGCATTGAGGTTTATGATGACTTTGCTCATCACCCTACCGCTATCGCGATGACATTGCAGGGTTGCCGTGCCAAGGTGGGAGATGCCAAGATAACCATTATCTTGGAACCACGCTCCAACACCATGAAAAGTGGCGTCCACAAAGATACCTTGGCAGGTTCTATGTCCCTTGCCGATCAGGTTTATCTTTATCAGGCGGACAGTATTGATTGGGATATAGAAGCCGTGATGAAAGAAGCTGATCTACCTGTATCTGTGCTTTATGACATAGATGAGATTGTGGAAAATGTAGCGAGTAAGGCAAAGAGTGGCGACACCATCATTATCATGAGTAATGGTGGTTTTGACGGATTGCATAAGAAACTATTAGTGAAGTTGAACGATCAAGTTGAAAGTATTAAATCATAAGTTTTAAGCACAGAGCCATAGATAATAAAATAAGTGTAGATTCTCAATTTTCTCAGCTTTGTACTTATCTGTTATAACTATTTATCGAGATTTTATGAGTTATCCAAAAAAGAAAAGATCGATCAGTTTGGCTTGGACGGGAGCCTCAGGGGCCGCTTATGGCTTGAAATTGCTTGAGTGCTTATTAGTCGCCGATTATCAGGTTTTCTTGATGATTTCCAGCGCAGCACGCGTGGTACTGGCCACGGAGGAAGCTGTTCAGTTGAGTGCTAGTGGTAAAAAAGCAGAACAATACTTGCTTGAGTTGTTTGCCGATAGAACCGAGTATTCGCTTAAAGGCTCTTTGCATGTACTGGGCAAGGATGAATGGTTTTCGCCTCCAGCCTCGGGTTCTGCCGCGCCTAAGCAGATGGTGATCTGTCCTTGTAGTACAGGTACTCTAGCGGCAGCAGCGATGGGAATGAGTAATAGTTTGTTAGAGCGGGCCGCCGATGTGGTTATTAAAGAGCGTGGCCAGCTTATCTTAGTACCTAGAGAAACCCCCTTTAGCTCTATACATTTAGAACATATGTTGTCTCTGTCTAAGTTGGGAGTGACCATCATGCCTGCGGCTCCCGGTTTTTATCATGATCCCCAATCAGTGCAAGATCTGGTAAACTTCATGGTCGCCCGGATACTTGATCATCTGGGTGTGGAGCATAATTTAACGAATCATTGGGGCTATGATAAACATAACGCTGAAGACAATATCAAATAAGAAATAACCAAATAAAATATTTTATAAGAGTCAGTTAAAAACCAAGATGAGAGGATTATGAAGCACACGATTGAAGAGATGATCTCGGTTAAGGAGATTGATCTAATACTGGATCAGTTAGCCGAGAAGATTAATGCTCATTATGCTAACAGCGAACGTCTGTTGATGGTGGGTCTGCTTAAAGGTTCTGTGGTTTTTATGGCGGATCTATGTCGTCGCATCAAGGGCCATGTAGAGATTGATTTCATGTCGGTGTCTAGCTATGGCAATGAAATGACCAGCACTCGTGAAGTCAAAATCCTCAAGGATGTGCAGTCAGACATCAAGGGACGAGATGTGCTGATTGTAGAAGATCTTATCGATTCGGGTAACACTCTCAATAAAATCCGTGGTCTGCTATTACTGCGTGAGCCAAAGAGCCTAGCACTTTGTACTCTGCTCAATAAACCTGACCGTCGTGAGATAGAAGTACCGATAGACTTTATTGGTTTGACCATTCCCAATGAGTTTATTGTTGGCTATGGTATCGATTATGCAGAGCAGTACCGCAACTTACCTTACATCGCCAGAGTGATCCCTTCGGAGTAAGTGCTCCCAATCGGTGTTAAGAGTTAGCCACATGCGTGTTATTTTATTATGCCCGTACTGTGCATTTATTTTTGTTCAAATGTCCCAATATAAATTTATTCAGTTTCTGTATATAGACTCGTTGTAACCAACCATTTATTTACTGAGACAATTGTAATTTAATCGGATACATTCAAATTTTTCTGACCAGTGACGCACTGGAATTAGGATATACATGGCGCATACAAAGAGTTCCCCAGTTTACGCACTCGAGATAAAAGATCTAAAGAAAACCTATAAAGGAGGGGTTGAGGCAGTAAAAGGGATCAGTTTAACAGTAGAAAAGGGAGATTTTTTTGCCTTGCTGGGTCCTAACGGCGCAGGTAAGTCCACCATCATCGGAGTGATTAGTTCATTGGTGCAGAAGTCTTCGGGTACGGTATCTGTATTTGAGCATGATATCGACAAGGAACTTGAACAGGCCAAGTTACGTATCGGTCTAGTGCCCCAAGAGTTTAATTTTAACCAGTTTGAAAAAGTGCTGCAGATAGTCGTCAATCAGGCTGGCTATTATGGGGTGAAGAAAGAAGTCGCCTTGGAACGCGCCGAAAAGTATCTGACTCAGTTAGATCTGTGGCAGAAGCGTGACAGCCCAGCTAGAGCCTTATCTGGTGGTATGAAGCGCCGATTGATGATCGCACGAGCCTTAATGCATGAACCTCAGCTGTTGATTTTAGATGAACCGACAGCGGGTGTAGATATTGAGCTGAGACGTTCAATGTGGGCTTTTCTCACCGAGCTTAATGAGCAAGGTGTGACCATTATCTTGACCACTCATTATCTCGAAGAGGCTGAAATGCTGTGTCGTAATATCGGCATCATAGATAGGGGCATATTGGTTGAATGCACGAACATGAAATCTTTACTGAGTCGATTAAATATGGAGACCTTGGTACTCGATCTGAGGAACTGCTTGAGCATTGAGCCGAATCTAGAGGGTATCAAGTGTCGCCTGACTGATGCCCATACACTGGAAGTGGATGTGGTCAAAGAGCAGAGTCTTAACGGCGTATTTTCCCAGCTTAGCGATCAAGGTATAGAAGTATTATCGATGCGCAACAAGGCCAATCGGTTGGAAGAGTTGTTTGTGGAATTGGTGAAAAATGGATCCATTGAGCCACAGGTGAGTCATTTACACTCTGCTAGCAAAGGAGTTTCTTCATGAACATGAAAGCACTGTATTTTACGGCGTTCAAGAGTATTTTAACCAAAGAAATCAATCGTTTCACCCGTATTTGGGTACAAACTCTAGTGCCACCAGTGATCAGCATGACCTTATATTTCCTCATCTTTGGAAATTTAGTGGGTAAACGCATAGGTGAAATGGGCGGGGTTAGCTATATGGAGTTTATCGCCCCAGGCCTGATTATGATGTCGGTGATCACGGCTTCATATTCAAATGTGGCCTCATCGTTCTTCAGTGCCAAGTTTCAGCGTAACTTAGAGGAGTTGATTGTGGCACCTGTGCCACACTACGTGATGATTGCTGGTTATGTGGGCGGTGGTGTTGCCCGAGGTATGTGCGTCGGTTCAATCGTGACCTTAGTGGCTATGTTTTTTGTTGATATTAGCTTACATCATGTGGGTTTAGTGGTGCTGACGGTATTGCTGACATCGATCTTGTTCGCTTTGGGGGGGCTAATTAACGCCATATTTGCCAACAGCTACGATGATATCAGTATCGTGCCTACCTTCGTATTAGCGCCTTTGACCTACCTTGGTGGCGTATTTTATTCATTGTCCTTGTTACCCGATTTCTGGCAAGGGGTGTCTCAGCTAAACCCAGTGGTGTACATGATTAATGTATTTCGTTACGGTTTTCTAGGATATGCCGACATTAGTGTGCCATTTTCTATCGCCGTTATGGTGGGTTTTTGTGCTGGGTTATGGGCCTTAGCTTATTATATGATAAGCCGTGGAATAGGCTTACGTAGCTAAAGACAGTTTATACCATGCTACTTCAAAGTGCAGGTTTCAAAGCCGGTTTAGCTAGAAGGTCAGGCGTAAACATGCTTGGCACTTCTTGTATTAGAACGTAAAATGGGTGACATACTTATGCTTGACTTTATAGGCCAGAATGTTATTTCAGCAGCTGATTGATTTATGTATATCAGTGCTCCCACATAGCAAAATAACATCAAGCCGAGTGCTGTTGCCAAACATACGTTCTCCCATTATTTATAAAAATGATGATAATTTATTGACTGTTAAATATGAAGGTTATTTTTAGTTTTTAAAAAATAGTCATACTCACCTTTATTGATATGCTTACAGCTTTTTTATGAGTCATTATCGGTGGGTGACATATAAATGTCATATATTTGCTTTAATATTTGTTTATTTCAATAGCTAACATACAGAGGATGTAAGGTGTTATATCGATGAAGAGTAAGCAACAATACTTAGATCGAGAACTGAGCTGGCTATCTTTTAATCAAAGAGTGTTGCAAGAAGCACAGGATAAGCATGTTCCTTTAATAGAGCGCTTACGTTTTCTCGGTATTTATTCAAGTAATATGGATGAATTTTACCGTGTGCGTGTGGCAAATGTACGTCGAGTTGCATTATGGAGTAAGGCTCAGGAAAAAGTGAATGCCAAACTGCTATTTAATGATATTCAGGATAAGGTCAAGCAATTACAAGCTGAGTTCGAAGAAACCTATCAAGATTTATTACTGCAACTAAGTGCTAACCATATTAACCTAATTAATGAAATACAATTAAATGATTTTCATTGCCAATGGTTAAACAAATATTTTAAAGATAAACTACGTCGACATATATTTCCACTTATCCTCTCTGACAAGGTTAATTTAATAGAGAAAATTAGGGATGATTGCACTTACCTGATGGTGGAGATGTATAAAAAAAATGGCCCAAGTCACTATGCACTGATCGAAGTGCCAAGTAGTAATGTGCCACGGTTTGTACAACTTCCAAATTATAAGGGAGCAGTACAAAAAGACATTATTTTACTCGATAATGTTATTCGTCACTGCTTGAGCTCTATTTTTGATGTTTTTTACGACTTTGATGTTATTCGCGCTTATTCGATGAAATTAACCCGCGATGCCGAGTTTGAACTTCATGAAGGAATTAATCAAAGCCTATACGAACGTATGTCTAGTGGCTTACGTACACGTTTAAAAGCAGAACCAGTGAGGCTCGTTTATGACCATAAAATGCCACAAGTGATGTTGCAGGTACTTAAAAAAGGCTTAAATATAAAATCAGATAAACGCCTAAGTGAAGGTGGGCGTTACCATAGTTTTAAAGATTTTATGGAGTTTCCATCGCTTGGGGATAAATCTTTAGTTCACCATAAAATGCCCTGTTTAGAACATCCTGCTTTTAATGCATCGATCAATTTATCGATGGCTATTAAAGAGCAAGATATATTGCTTTATTATCCCTATCATAAATTTAGTTATTTCACTGAATGGCTAAGACAATCGGCATTTGATCCCCAAGTGACTAGCATTGAGATTTGCCTGTATCGTGTTGCTAAAAAATCTCGTGTTATTGCCGCGCTTATTGAAGCGGTGAAAAATGGTAAAGAGGTACATGCAAACATTGAGTTGCAAGCACGCTTTGATGAGCAGGCTAATATTGTCTGGGCGGAGAAGCTATCCAAAGCAGGCGTACATGTCACTTATGGCATTAATAACTTAAAAGTGCACGCTAAACTTTGTGTTGTTACTCGGTGTGAGCCAGAAGGAATTGTGCGTTATGCGCATATTGGCACCGGAAATTTTAATGAGAAAAATGCCACTATTTATACTGATTTTAGCTTATTTACTTGTTTTCCAGAGATAACGAATGAAGCAATGCAGGTCTTTGAGTTTTTAAAATACCCTTATCTAAACTATGAGTTTAAACATCTTATTGTTTCACCTTCTAATAGTCGCCTTAAATTAAATGAGCTCATTGACAATGAAATCCATTTTGCAGAGCAAAATATCAACAGTCAGATCATACTCAAAGTAAATAATCTAGTTGATCATGCTCTGATTGATAAACTTTACCAAGCAAGCACCGCAGGGGTTAAAATAATATTGATTGTGCGTGGTATCTGTGCGTTAGTTACAGGTATTGAGGGGCAAAGCGAAAATATTTCTGCCATCAGTATCGTGGATAGGTATTTAGAGCATGCTCGTGTATTAGTCTTCTCCAATGCGGGTAAGCAACTTGTTTATATTTCATCAGCAGATTTAATGAATCGAAACATTGAACGACGCGTTGAAGTGGGTTGCCCAATTTATTGTCCCAATGCACAAAAAACAATTATTGATATTATTAACTTTCAGTTAGCAGATAATTGTAAAGCAAGAATATTAGATACTGAGCAATGTAATCATTATTTGAGTGCAGGAAATGACGTACCTCTTAGATCACAAATGGCTATTTATGATTACCTTAAACATCAACAATCGTTTCCCTTTTCTACAGAAGATAATTTAAAGGCGTATGTATGAATGATGGTCGCCATATAGTCGCAGTTGATTTGGGCTCAAATAGTTTTCATTTAGTTGTCGCGAGAGAATTAACAGGCTGCATTCAAACGGTATTAACACAAAAGAAAAGTGTGAGTTTGGCAAGTGGTCTCGATGAGAATAATCGTTTATCAGAGCAAGCTATTCAGCGAGGTCTTGATTGCTTAGCTGAATTTAACCAACAGTTATCAGGCTTAACATGTCGAGCCGTGCGTGTTGTTGCTACTTATTCATTACGTAAAGCGATTAACAGTGATGAGTTTATTGAACGTGCAAAATTAGTATTTCCTTATCCCATTGAAATTATTAGTGGTGAAAGTGAAGCAAAGTTAATTTATCAAGGTGTTGCGCATACTCATCCAATTAAAGGCGCGACCCTCGTTATCGATATAGGAGGGGGAAGTACCGAGTTAATTATTGGTAAAAAATTTAAAACCAAGTTTTTAACGAGTATTGATATCGGTGCACGTTCTTATGTTCAGCGATTTTTTAGTGATGGATTGGTGACAAAAAAAGCAATGCGTCTGGCACAAGCGGATGCTCACAAGTTACTCTTTCCTGTCTCACAACAGTGTCGATTAGTGGGTTGGAAAAATGTGTTAGGTACATCGGGATCTTTTAAAACGGTTAAACAAATTATGATCGAATTATATGGTGATAGCCATATTACAGAAAGACGTATCAGACGTTTGATTAATCGTTTTATTGGCTATAAAAGCGCCGCTAATGTGGAGTTAGAAAGTTTTAATAGCAATCGATTTACCATCGTTGCGGGGGCTTTGGCTATTATTAGTAGCCTGATAGACTTATTTGCGATTAACAAAATTAATATCAGCAATGCGGCTTTACGTGAAGGTGTTTTATACGGTTTAAGTCATATCAAAGAAGATATCGCACCCCGTGATCGTACCATTAATAACTTATTGAATTTACATCAAGTTGATCAGGTTTTTAGTCGGCGTGTGGTATTGCAGTTACAGCTATTTAATGAGCAGTTACAGGCTCAAAATGAAGGTCTTTTGGAAACGCATATTATATTTTTGCAGTATGGTGCGTTGTTACACGAAGTTGGGCTGAATATTAACTCTAAAAAACGCCACAAACATGGCGCTTATATTTTAGAACAATGCAACATGCCAGGATTTAGTGAACAAGAACGCCAAGTTATCGCTTCATTAGTCGGTCATCACCGTGGGAAAATAACATTAACAACAACTTTAGCGCTATTGGATGACAATAAATATTTACAGTTGGTACAGTTATTACGCGTGGCGATTATACTCACATTAGGGCGTGGAGAGTTTCCATTGCAAGAAGCACAAATTAGTTATTGTGATCAACAATTGCAAATGAAATTACCAATGGTTTTATTTAAAAACAGTGAGTTGTTTTCTTTATTACAAAAAGAGATCGTTCAACAACGAAGGGCGGGCTTGCAGTTAAAGATCTTCGCAGAATCTACCTCACTATAAATGAATGCATGATCTCTTTGCAAAAGGAGAGATTGTTATACTCTCCAGCATCCGATAGCAATCTAGTTAATTACCTAATAATAGCAACTCGTTAATACCGGGATAAACCTGCGTTGTACTCATTGTGCGCCTTTATGTGTCCAATTTTCCCTGTGCAATAATTGACTGTTCAATGGCGCTAAATGGTCTTGTTCGGGTGTTTAATTGTAGCCATTTATTTTTAGTTCTGGTGCTTACCGAACGCCAAGCATTTTCTTAATCGCTCTGGTATTAATTTCAATTTACAGAGAGATCACGTAAACTACGCGTTTATTTTAAGCCCGTTTTTTAGGTGATTTTCCAAGTAACTTTTTCAAGCAAGCAGGTAAAGTATGATACGTCTCAACCAAGTTAAACTACCGCTCGATCACGGTGATGATGCGCTCCAGCAGTTTGTATTAAACAAACTAAATATATCTGAGCAACAGCTGGTTGATATTTATATTTTCAAACGTGGTTATGATGCGCGTAAACGAAATGTTATTACACTTATTTACAGCCTTGATATTACCCTGAAAGACGTTGATGAAAACGTTATTTTAGAACATTTTGAAAAAGATCAAAATGTCCGTATCTCCCCTGATACAGAGTATCAATATGTAACAAAAGCGCCCGCGCAGTTGAGCGAGCGCCCGATTATTATTGGCATGGGTCCTTGTGGTTTATTCGCCGGATTAATACTGGCACAAATGGGCTTTAATCCTATTATTTTAGAGCGTGGTAAGTCGGTACATGAGCGCGCTAAAGATACCTTTCGCTTTTGGCGCACCAGTAAATTAAATACTGAATCAAACGTACAATTTGGCGAAGGTGGTGCCGGTACTTTTTCCGATGGAAAATTATATAGCCAAGTGAAAGATCCTGGTTTTCTGGGGCTGAAAGTGAAACAAGAATTTGTTGCAGCGGGTGCGCCTAAAGAAATTATTTATGTCAGTAAACCGCATATTGGTACTTATAAATTAGTCACCATGGTTGAAAAAATGCGCCGTAAAATTATTGAATTGGGTGGTGATATTCGTTTTGAAACCCGAGTGGAAGAGATAAATATAACGGGTGAGGGCGATAATAGAAAGATCAGCGGTGTTACTTTAAATGGGGGAGAAGTGATTAACTCCCAGCATGTGACTTTAGCAATCGGTCACAGTGCGCGTGATACGGTGCAAATGTTACATGACAAAGGTGTGCTTTTAGAGGCACAGTCTTTTTCCATTGGTTTTCGTATCGAGCATAAACAAGAGATGATTGATCAATGTCGCTTTGGTATTAATGCGGGTCATCCTATTTTAGGCGCTGCTGATTATAAACTGGTTCATCACTGTCAAAGTGGTCGCAGTGTTTACAGTTTTTGTATGTGTCCAGGGGGTGTTGTTGTGGCAGCAACCTCTGAAGAGTATGCCGTGGTGACCAATGGCATGAGCCAATATTCGCGCAGTGAGCGTAATGCTAATAGTGCGATTGTGGTGGGTATTAACCCCAGTGATTTTAATCATGACCCTCTGCAGGGTATTGCACTGCAACGTAAACTTGAGCGTAATGCTTATGTGATGGGAGGCAGTAATTATGATGCCCCTGCACAAATGGTCGGTGACTTTTTAAATGCAGGCAAAGGAAAACCCTTCGAAAAGGTTGAGCCTTCTTACAAACCCAACGTAAAAATGACCGACTTAAGTGATGCATTACCGGAATATGCGATTGATGCAATTCGTGAGGCTATTCCCGCTTTTGCGAAGAAAATTCGTGGCTTTGATAATAAAGATGCCATGTTAACAGGGGTGGAAACACGCACTTCCTCACCTGTACAAATTAAACGCGGTAAAGATTATCAGAGTTTGAATACTAAAGGTCTATACCCTGGTGGCGAAGGTGCGGGTTATGCGGGAGGTATTTTATCAGCGGGTATTGATGGTATTAAGATTGCCGAAGCGGTCGCACTCTCTATGATGGCAAGCTTGAAGGTCGATAGCTGATAGCGGTTACCTTTGACTCGACTTTTATTGTGCCTGTTATCGTGAATTTTTCCCTAATATCAATCGGCCTTACTCGCTGATTATTGCTACTCCTTAAAACAGAGAATATTGATAAATAATTGAAGGAATTGACATGAACATTGTATTGTTAGATGCGTTAACACTCGGGGACAGTGAACTCACTGAATTAACCACCTTAGGGCAGTTCAGGACTTATGATATTACCACACCAGAGCAACGATTAGCGCATATTGCCGACCATGAAATAATTATTACCAATAAAGTGGTGATTGATGCACATATTATCAATGCTAATCCACAGCTCAGGCTTATCTGTATTGCTGCGACAGGCACTAATAACGTTGATTTAATAGCGGCTCAAAAAGCCAATATTACGGTTAAAAATGTTTCCGGTTATTCAACGGAAAGTGTTGCACAAGCAACCTTTGCAATGTTATTTCAATTATTACATCAGCAACGTTATTATGATCAATACATCACTGAAAAAAAATGGTGTGACAGTCCTAATTTTACCCATATTAGTCGTCCTTTTACGGAGTTAAAAAATAAACGTTGGGGCATTATTGGGTTCGGAGATATTGGTAAACGTGTTGCCATGCTCGCCAGTGCCTTTTCTTGTGATGTTTGTTATTTCTCAACGTCGGGTAAAAATAATAATGGTGATTACCAGCAAGTCGATTTCCAAACGTTGCTTTCGCAATGTGACATTATTACCATTCATGCCCCTCTTAATGAACAAACACAAGACTTAATTGATGAGTCTGCGCTACAACTTTTAAAGCCGGGCGCGATTATTTTAAATTTAGGTCGTGGTGGTATTATTAACGAAGTTGCGATGGCAAAAGCTTTAGATAGTCGCGATATTTATCATGGTAGTGATGTATTAGCTAGTGAGCCAATGCTTAAAGATCATCCCTATTTTGATATCGTAGAAAAACAGCGCTTAGTTTTAACACCTCATACAGCGTGGGCGAGTCGTGAAGCACGTAAAACATTGGTTGCTATGATTGTCGAAAATATCCAAGGTTGGGAAAAAGAAAGTCATTAGAGGTGACAAGGTAAAAATGTTCACATAGTGAGTGGGGCTTGTTTTAATCGCGCATAGCGAAAATATAGTGGGTTAACATATTTTTTATTAACGGCTACAAATAAGCCCATTGCTATTTTCATTATTACATTAAAAGAAAATGAATCGGGTCTTTTACAGATGCTCTACGCATTTTCTTTTAAATAAAAAATGTCATGGTGAATTATGTCGTGATGATATTTTTAAGCTTAAAAGTCATGATGTTGGCTAAGTCAATCAAGTTTTAAATGCTTTTTCATTCTTCATAGCCAGACAGGGCAACACTCATTATCATTAATTATTAGCATTGAGTTCGTAATGATGAGCGTTACTTAAGTGAAATTTCAGTGACATTAAATTCATAATAATGCTACCGTAGACCATTAATCCACTCTGCGCAAATAAGTGTGATTTATTATAACGAACAATATATAATCCTGTTTATTTTAACCCCATTCATTTTAATTATTGAGTAAAATATGAAAAGACAGCAAGGTTTTACTTTAATTGAATTAGTGGTTGTTATCATTATTTTAGGCATTCTTGGTGCCGTGGCGGTCGCAAAGCTTACAAATCTATCACCTGATGCAAAAACTGCTATCGTCTTAAATTTGGCCGGTACGATAAAGTCGATGAATAGCCTCGTTTATTCCAAGTCTGTTATTGCAGGTAATGAGGATCAGCAGGTGTCGGATCCGACAAATCCCCTTTCCTATTATGTCCTTAATTCGTCCGGTGAACGTATATACATAAATAAAGGTTATGTTTTAGCTCAATGGGACGATGCCCTCGAGAATTTATTAGATATCGATGTCGTTTATGTTGGTGACTATGTTGGTGAGTCTGATCGTTCAAAATGGTCTTATAGAGCACTCCTCGGTGGTTCTGGCGGGGAAATTACATTTTACCCACCAGGTGAGATGGAAGAAGGCTCCAATTGTAAGGTGACTTATTATAATACAGGTGAAGATACTGAAATAGAAGTTGAGACAGGGGATTGCTAGTGGTTGGTGTTTTTAATAGCTATCCAACGTCAATATTATCTTTTCAATTATTTGCCGATTTTATCATTGGCGAGAAAGCTTTAAACTATCTCAATTTTTCACTGAAAGCTCAAGGCTGATAGCTGAGATCCTCAAAAAGACAAGAAAGAAAACCCTTTCTTGCCTTTTTGCTTTCCCGCTTCTAGATCTTTTAGCCTTCCAGCCTTCCAGCATTTAAGCCTTCCAGCATTTAAGCCTTCCAGCATTTAAGCTTTCCAGCTTTCCTCCCCTCTCTAACCCGGGAATAAAATCAGTTTTAACAAGAATAAAACAGATAAGAACCAGACGCTCAAGCTTAATTCTTTTGCTTTGCCACTCATCACTTTAATGGCGGCGAAAGCGATAAAGCCGATAGCAATACCGTTAGCAATAGAGAACGTTAATGGCATCATAATAGCGACAATCACAACCGGTGCAGCTTCGGTAATATCATCCCAATTAATTGAGCTCAAGCCACCCACCATCAACACGGCAACATACAGAAGTGCGCCTGCGGTTGCGTAAGCCGGTACCATACCCGCAAGTGGTGCAAAGAACAGCGCCAGTAAGAACAGGATACCAACAACAACAGCGGTTAAACCAGTACGACCACCCTCTGCAACACCTGCAACACTTTCAATGTAGCTGGTGGTTGTAGAAGTACCTAACATAGAGCCGGCTATTGACGCGCCACTATCGGCAAGTAATGCACGGCTTAAACGTGGTAAATTACCTTTTTCATCAAGTAATTTTGCTTTGTCAGCGACTGCAATTAAGGTTCCTGACGTATCAAATAAATCGACAAATAAGAATGCGAAAATAACACTTATCATGCCCACATTAAATGCACCTGCTATATCCATTTGCATGAAAGTCGGCGCAATACTGGGTGGCATTGAAAGGATACCTGTATAGTGAATATCACCTAAAAGAATACCCATCCCAGTAATCGCTAAAATTGCGATCATGACACCACCTTTAACACGAAAATGCGCTAAGGCGATGATAAGGAAAAATCCAAGTGAAGCAAGGGCTGCAGGTAGTGTAGTGAGGTCGCCTAATGAGACTAATGTTGCTGGGTTCGCAACAACAATACCGGCATTTTTAAGGGCAATTAATGCGAGGAAAAGACCGATACCCGCTGCAATACCTTTACGCATTGGCATTGGAATCGAGTTGATTATCCACTCACGAATTTTAAATAAGCTTAGTAGCGTAAAACAGATGCCAGAAAGGAAAACGGCACCGAGTGCTACTTGCCACGTGTAACCCATATCTAACACCACGACATAGGTAAAAAAGGCATTTAGCCCCATGCCTGGTGCGAGTGCAACAGGGTAGTTTGCGTAAAATCCCATAATGAAACAACCAATCGCGGCGGCTAAACAAGTCGCAACAAATACTGCACCGGGGTCCATTTGTGTTGCCGATAACATCGAAGGGTTAACAAAGATGATATAAGCCATGGTTAAGAAAGTGGTAAAACCTGCAATAACCTCCGTTTTTAGCGTTGTTTGGTGTTCGCTAAGTTTAAATAGTTTTTCAAGCATGTTAATTAACCTATTAATGATAAATGAGCGGATTATAATTAGTTAAGATATAACGATCTATGCCTTAAAATCAATTTTAAATCATGAAATAAAGAATAACCCTTATTATTTGAATATAAGAAATCAGTTAAGTGTTTTAAAGGCTTTTTTAGCGATTAATAATGCCCGTTTAGGAGCGGGGTGACCCTCCACGGTTTTAGTCACATCGTTGGGATCTAAATAATCATCCAGTGACTCATTGGTCATCCATGCCGTACTGCGTTGTTCACCCGTCAATGTATCGTTTATGTCAACAATACGAACATCTTCAAAACCACACTTTTCTAGCCACAGTTTAAGGGCTTTTGCACTGGGCAAAAACCAGATATTACGCATTTTTGCATATCTATCCTGTGGAACTAAAACATCATTTTTTTCACCGGCAATGACTAAGGTTTCTAATACCAGTTCTCCACCTTCGATCAATTGGTCTTGAAGCTGGATAATATGATCCATCGGTGATTTTCGGTGGTATAAGACCCCCATAGAGAAGACCGTATCAAAGGCTTCTAGCTTAGGTAATTCTTGTATACCCAGCGGTAATAAATGCACATTTTGATCTTTATTCGCAAAATGGCGCACCGCTTCAAATTGACATAAAAATAGATCACTGGGGTCAATGCCCACCACAAATTTAGCACCTTCACCACGCATCCGCCACATGTGATAACCACTGCCACAACCAACATCTAATACATAACGACATTTAAGCGGGCTAATATGAGGCAATACTCTGTCCCATTTCCAGTCACTGCGCCATTCTGTATCAATATGCACACCGTGAATATGGAAAGGGCCTTTACGCCAAGGATGAAATTTTTGTAATAGGTTTTCTAGTTTTTTAGTTTCACCCTTAGACATCTCTCCTGCCTGGCCTATCTCTACCTGTTGTTTAAGTTCAATTTTGGTCGTTTGTATCTCAGGAAATTTATTTAATATACGTATCCAGCTGGCGAGTTTTCCATGCACATGGGTATTTTCCCATTCATGCAGTTGTGTCGGTAAAATACGTAACCAATGGCTTAAACGGTTTTTAGCAATGAGACTGTAGAAATTACTGAAGTTGATCATGATGATGTTTACTCTTTAATGCTGATAATGGAACCAAAGTTGAAACATTGATACCATAAATTATTATGTATAAAACCAGCTGCTTGAAGTCGTTGGTAATGTTCATCGACGCTATCGGAAACTAATACATTCTCAAGTGAAGAGCGTTTCTGACTGATTTCCAATTCGCTGTAGCCATTATTGCGTTTAAAGTCTAAATGCAGGTCAATAATTAGCTGGTGGCTTAGTGCATCCTTAAAGACAAACTTTTCTGAAAGTATTAATACCCCACCGGGTAACAATCCATGATAGATGTTCGTCAGCAGTTCAAGGCGTTTGTCTCGTGTTAAAAATTGCAGGGTAAAATTAAGTATGACGACCGACGCATTTTCAATATTGATATTGCAAATATCATCTTGTAATACTGTGACTGGAATGTCAGAACGGTATGCTTTAATTATTTCTGAGCAGCGTTTTACCATTGCTGGTGAATTATCAACGGCAATTATTTGGCAACCCTTTGTTTCTTTTAATGCACTGCGCATGGACAGGGTAGCTGCCCCTAATGAACAGCCTAAATCATAAAGGTTACTGTTGTTCTGTGCTGTACGCTCAGTGATCATCGCAATACTTGAGATCATTTGTTGATAACCCGGCACAGAGCGCTTGATCATATCAGGGAAGACTTGTGCAACCTGTGCATCAAAAGTGAAACCATCTATTTTTTCGAGAGGCTTATTATAAATATTGTCTGTTTGCGCCATTTTTATTCTCACCCATAAATTTGATGGCATATTTTACTTAAATATAGTGTGCAGGTCATTTTTTATTTCATCATGATGAAGACTATAAAAATATTTTGTTAAGGAATTTGCCATGCACGGCGATTTTTAGTTTAAATTAACTGATTTTTTAGGCGCAAAACTTGACCCTTAAATGATGGCGTCGATATTCAAATAAAAACCTTTAACCCTCACTTGATAGTGATTAAATACCAATATTGAGCAATTTATTAATCTGTTTCGATTTCGCTACTTAGTTCTTCAACTTCCTGCTTAGAATATACTTTCCTCACAACTTGCTGACTTGTGTATGTTGGATGGTAACGGGTATAATGCTTTTCATTTATTACGACGATTAACAACAGGAATCGATGATGCGCACAATGTATTGTGGTGAAGTGACCGAAACAAATATTGGTCAAGAGATTGAATTAGTAGGTTGGATCAATAAACAACGTGATTTAGGTGGTGTTACTTTTTTAGATCTGCGTGATCGTGAAGGTATTGTACAAGTATTTTTTGATGGTGATACAGCAGAAGCAACGGCGATTGCTGCCACAGTGCGTAATGAGTTCTGTGTAAAAATCAAAGGGCAAGTGCGCGCGCGTCCCGAAGGTCAAATAAATAAAAAGATGACCACCGGTGGTATTGAAATTCGTGGTCTGCAATTAGAAATATTAAATCGTGCTCAACCATCACCTCTTGATAGCAACCAAAACAACTCTGAAGAGCAACGTTTACGTTACCGTTATTTAGATCTACGTCGTCCAGAAATGGCTGAACGTCTGGTTTTTCGTTCAAAAGTCAGTAGCTTTGTTCGTCGTTTTTTAGATGATAATGGTTTCATTGATGTAGAAACGCCAATTTTAACCAAGGCAACACCAGAAGGTGCACGTGACTATTTAGTACCAAGTCGTACACATAAAGGTCAGTTTTTTGCTTTGCCACAATCACCACAGTTATTTAAACAATTATTAATGATGTCTGGCCTTGATAAATATTACCAAATCGTTAAATGTTTCCGTGATGAAGATTTGCGTGCTGATCGCCAACCTGAATTCACACAAATAGACATCGAAACCTCCTTCATGACAGGGGAGCAGGTTATGGAAAAAATGGAAGAGATGATTGTTAAGCTTTTCCAAAAAATGTTAGGTGTTGATTTAGGCACTTTCCCCAAAATGACTTACGCTGAAGCAATGACTCGTTTTGGCAGTGATAAACCAGATTTACGTATTGATTTTGAATTAGTTGATGTCGCTGATTTATTCACAGACATTGAGTTTAAAGTGTTCTCTGGTCCTGCAAACGATGCAGAGAGTCGTGTTGCTGTTATTTGTGTACCAGGTGGCGCTAAACTTTCACGTAAAAATATTGATGAATATGGTAAATACGTAAACATCTATGGCGCGAAAGGGTTGGCATGGATGAAAGTCAATGAAGTAGCGAAAGGGATTGAGGGTGTGCAATCACCGATTGCTAAGTTCTTAAATGCCGAGATTGTTACTGAGTTATTAACACGTACTAATGCACAAGACGGTGATATTCTGCTATTTGGTGCTGATAAAACCAATATTGTCTCTGAGGCAATCGGTGCATTACGCTTGAAAGTTGCCGCGGATCTTGATCTTGTGAGCGAACAATGGAAACCGCTTTGGGTTGTTGATTTTCCAATGTTTGAACCCTTAGAAGACGGTGCATTAACACCATTACATCATCCCTTTACTGCGCCAATTAATTTGACGGCCACAGAGCTAGAAGCGAATCCTGTTGGCGCATTATCAGATGCTTACGATATGGTCTTAAATGGTTGTGAACTCGGTGGTGGTAGCGTACGTATTCACAAACAAGATATGCAAGCTGCGATTTTCCGTATCTTAAATATCTCTGATGAAGAAGCGCAAGATAAATTTGGTTTTTTATTAGAAGCGTTGCAGTTTGGTGCGCCACCACATGCCGGTTTGGCATTTGGTCTCGACCGCTTAGTCATGTTGATGACCGGTACGACTTCTATTCGTGAAGTGATTGCTTTCCCGAAAACAGCTTCTGCTGCTTGCCCATTAACCAATGCTCCTGGCTTTGCGAATCCAGTTGCACTTGCTGAGTTAAATATTGCCGTGATTAAAGACGATAAAATAGAAGATTAATACTTTTTTATTATCTTGTTAACAGTGCCTTGGGCACTGTTTTTTTAGGCTCGACTCCATAATGTTTTTGTCTGTTTATGCTGTTTTTAGATGCACTGCCCTACGGGGAGTTACCTTGAACTGGCTGTGTTACAACCATCGAGAAGTGAAGAGCAGCACCCTCTGCTTGCTCTAGTGTGCAAGTGATACCAATTCCATGAATGTAATGGTCAAATCTTGCGCAGGAAAAACAAACAAGTTCAAGGCGGAAATTGCAGTAAATGGTTATTCCCTTTGCAATATTTTCAACGAAGAAATCGTTTGTTTTAACCAGTAAGATAGATCAGTTATTTAGTGGAATTGGTATGAGTGCCTGAT
>JBAHZX010000045.1:0-6619 GCA_037132815.1 Shewanella sp. | reverse complement strand
ATGCTACCTTTCCTTTTCTGAAGTTGGTTTTACCTATTAGTGGGAATGAATCATTGAGGTTGGGTTCATATTGTTCGGATAAGGTAACGGATATTCTAACACCAACTACATCTACAGTTACATTGATGAGAATACTTACCAAGTTTCGAATATTTTTTGACATAACAGCGTCCTCTAGATTTTGGACTGTCGTTTTGCTAGTGTTTACAGTATTTCTCGGGGTCGACAGCTTGCCCTTTATGCCTTACCTCAAAGTATAGCCCTGATTCGGTCTGTCCACCGGAACGACCGACTAAGGCGATCGCTTCTCCTTGAGTGACCGAGTCTCCAGGATTTTTAAGAAGGGTTTGTGCATGACCATAGAGGCTCATATAACCTTTACCATGATTGACTACTAACACCATACCGAAGCCACGTAACCAGTCTGCATAAATAACTTTCCCTTGTGCTATTGCGGTTATTTCCTGCCCTTCTGGAGCCGATAAAGTAACACCTTTCCATTTTACTTGACCTGAACGGCGACTGCCAAAGCTTGACTTGATACGACCCATTGTTGGCCATTTTAGTTTTATTTTACTTGCTAATCCTTCCATTTTTGGATTGATTTTAATGGCCTCAATAGCCTGCTCGACGATATGTTTGAGACTGGCTTCTTCTATTTGCAATTGCTCAAGCTTGGCACCTCTACTATTGAGATTTTTTTGTAGCTGAGTCAGGGTTTTTTGCCTTTGGATCTGCTCCAGACTGAGCTGGTTGGCCTGTTGTTGATGATTGAGAATGAGCCTATTCAGTTGGGTCTTTTGGGTTATCTGTTCTGTTTGAATATCATTGAGTTCTTCAATGGTCAGCTTCAATTCATTGAGCGATGCCATACGGGCTTTATTCAAGTATTGATAGTAGGTGAGTAGGCGTTCTATGCTTGCGGGGCTTTGTTGGTTGAGGAGCATCTTACTATAATCATGATTACCCGTTAAATAGGCACTGGCCAACTGATTGGCTAATGTTTTCTGCTGGATTTTCTTCAGTGTATCTAGCTTGTTTTGCCGTTTGTTTAATTCGGCAAGTTTTATATCTGTGTTGGTTAGTGAATTTTGAATATTATTGACCTTTCTAGCCACTGCAGCGATCGCTTGCTCATCTTTTTTAAGTAATGAGATTAATTTTTCTCGCTGTTTAGTGGTATTTTTTAGATCCGATGCTTGTTTGCTTATCTGAGTTTGCAGTGCTTTGAGATCGGATTGACGCTGCTGTAGGTTTGAGGCTAGCAGTGGTGTTGAAAGCATGATAAAACCAGCAAAAAAGCTGGCTTTAGTAAAAATGCCAATATTCACGTGTTGGTGGTTACTCTTTGATTTTTATTATGGATCGCCCTGTCATCTCTGATGGCACCGTTTCTCCCATCAAGGTTAACATGGTTGGAGCAAGATCGCTCAGGCGACCGCCGTCTTCGATACTCGCATTACGTCCAATATAGATCAATGGCACGGGTTCGCTCGTGTGAGCCGTGTGTGCTTGGCCTGTCTGCTCATCGGTCATCTGCTCGGCATTACCGTGATCGGCTGTGATTAAACATTCTCCCCCCACTTTTACTAAGGCCTCAACAACTTGGCCAATACAAGTATCGACAGCCTCACAGGCTTTTATTGCTGCTTCGAAATTTCCCGTATGACCAACCATATCTCCATTTGGGTAATTACAAATTATGACATCATAGTCAGTAGACTCGATGGCTGCAATTAACTTATCTGTCAGCTCAGGAGAGCTCATCTCTGGTTGCAGATCATAGGTTGCCACTTTCGGTGATTGGATAAGAATCCTATCCTCGCCTTTAAATGGTTCTTCTTTACCGCCGTTAAAGAAGAAAGTTACATGGGCATACTTCTCAGTCTCTGATATGCGCAGTTGTGTCTTATTTAGATTCTGTAAAACCTCACCTAAGGTGTTGACTAATTCTGTCGCTGGATAGGCTATAACCGCCGGTATATTCGCGGCGTATTGAGTCAACATGACAAAATGTGCTTTGGTTGTCACCTTGCGCAAGAAGCCATTGAAACTTGGGTCGACAAAGCTGCGAGTAATTTGGCGAGCACGGTCGGCGCGGAAGTTCATGAAAATTAGCGAATCATTATCAGTGAGATTAGCGACATCCCCTTGGCTATCAGTGATTGCTGAACTTGAGACAAATTCATCATTTTCGTCACGCTCATAAGCCGCTTCTAGTGCATCTACTGCATTGGTGTATTGATGTAGAGACTTGCCTTGGGTGATTAAATCGTAAGCAAGAGCCACACGATCCCAGCGATTATCACGGTCCATTGCGTAATAGCGACCTATCAATGAAGCGATGCGACCTGTGCCTAATGTAGTAAAAAGATCATCAAAATAAGCCAGACTTGATTTTGCACTACGCGGTGGAGTATCGCGGCCATCGAGAAAAACATGTAGATATACCTGCTTAGCACCACGTTTAATAGCTAGGCGACACATGGCTTCTATGTGGCTTTCGTGGCTATGAACACCACCCGGAGACAGTAGCCCCATTATGTGAACTGCCCCCTCTTTGGCGATAGCCAGATCTATGGCTTTGAGCAGTGCTGGGTTTTGCTGAAACTTACCGTCATCAATTGCTTTACCTATTCTAGTAAGTTCTTGATAAACAATGCGTCCTGAACCAATATTGATATGACCTACTTCGGAATTACCCATTTGACCATCGGGTAATCCGACATCTAAACCTGACGCTGAGATTAGCTTGTTAGGGTATTGGGCATTGAGTCGATCCAAAACCGGGGTCTTAGCATGGAAAACGGCATTTTTTTGCGTGTTTTCTCGGTAACCCCAGCCATCGAGGATCAGCAGTGCCAATGGGCGTTTGCGTGTCGTCATGGTAGTACCTTTTTAAGTTTGAAAGATAAAGTTGAAAATAGAAATTGGATAAATATTACTACGGAAGGCGTAGTTGAAGAAGGAATTTACCTAGATTGATATAATCCAGTTTACTTTGATGTAAATGTGGCGCTTTATTTACAGGCCTTTTGCTCTTCAACAAGATGCTGCAATCTCCTATCGCGGTGGTATACTCTGTGCCCTATTATATTTTCAGCTCTTAAGAAGTAGGCAGTTCACCATGCAAGAATATATCGATTTTTTGAAAGTTAACCCTATGCTTAGTTTAGCTTGGATAGGTCTTTTGATCGGTCTTATCGTCAGCGTTTTAAAATCCAGTATATCTAAAGTTAACACTGTTGATCATCAACAGGCCACGTTGCTGATTAATAAGCAAGCAGCTAGAGTGATAGATGTAAGAGAAAAAGGGGAATTTAAGAAGGGACATATTGTCGATGCTTTGAATGTGCCTTTATCTGAAATTAAAAATAATCAACTCTCAGCCCTTGAAAAGTTTAAAGCAAGTCCCATTATAATGGTATGCAATGCTGGTATGGTGTCATCACAAGCTTCACAGATGATGGTTAAAGCAGGTTTTGAATCTGTATATAATCTCAAAGGTGGTATGGGTGATTGGCAATCAAATAACCTACCAGTAACGAAAAGTAAGAGATAACAATAATCTGGGGTGGTGTTTGAGAGCGAGTTATTGGTCTCAAGTAACAAACCCCCTTTAAATTGGCTTCAACTTGAAGTCTAATAAATTGACAGGTAAAAATTATGGCTGAAGTAGCGAATAACGAACAACAAGATCCTCAATTTAATATCCAACGTATATACACTAAGGATATTTCTTTCGAAACTCCAAACAGTCCTGCTGTTTTTCAGAAAGAGTGGAAGCCTGAAGTTAAACTGGATCTTGATACTCGTAGTGCTAAGCTTAATGATAATGTTTTCGAAGTTGTTCTTTCTTTGACAGTTACAGCTAAAAACGGCGATGAAACTGCATTTCTTTGTGAAGTTCAGCAAGCTGGTATCTTCGCTATCAATGGCCTGACTGAGCAGCAACTTGCTCATTCTCTGGGCGCATACTGTCCTAACATCCTTTTTCCATATGCTCGTGAAGCGGTGGGTAGCTTAGTTAGCCGTGGTACTTTCCCACAACTAAATCTAGCACCCGTTAACTTTGATGCGCTTTTCGCTCAGTACGTTAATCAGCGTAAAGCTGGTGCCGAAGAAGCTGCTAAGACTGAAGAAGCAAGCGCATAATTAAAACTGGAACGTATCTGTTCAGCATGTTTTAGTTGCTGCTCAGATAGCGACCACTTTGTTTGGATGTTATTATCGAATAAAGTGGTATAAATCTGAGTTGTCATATGAAAAATACTGCCGATATAACGGTATTAGGGGCGGGGTCTTATGGCACCGCCCTTGCTATTTCTTTAGCCAGTAATGGGCATCGAACTTTGTTGTGGGGTCACGACCCTGAGCATATTGAAAACCTCAAGCGTGACCGCGCTAATGAGGCGTTTCTGTCAGAGATTACCTTTCCCGACCTACTAATTCCTGAAGCCGACTTGGCGACAGCGCTATCTGCATCAAATAATATATTAGTTGTGGTACCCAGTCATGTCTTTGGCATGGTTCTCAGTCAGGCCAAGCCTCTTCTGCGTGAAGATTCACGTGTAGTCTGGGCGACTAAAGGGCTTGAACCTGACACTGGCCGGCTATTACAAGAGGTTGCCGGAGATGTGCTGGGTAATAAATATCCCTTAGCCATACTTTCTGGGCCTACATTTGCTAAAGAGTTAGCGGCTGGAATGCCGACGGCAATCTCTGTTGCCGGAACCGATGCTACATTTACCCAAGATTTGGTTGAGTTGTTACACAGTCCTGAGCGGCTGCGAGTTTATGCTAATGATGATTTCATCGGCCTGCAACTCGGTGGAGCGGTAAAAAATGTCATCGCCATCAGCGCTGGTATGTCTGATGGTATCGGCTTCGGTGCTAATGCAAGAACCGCATTGATCACCCGAGGCTTAGTTGAATTATCTCGCTTAGGTGAGGCAATCGGTGCTCAAAAAAGTACATTTATGGGTATGGCTGGCTTAGGTGATCTGGTACTTACCTGTACAGATAACCAATCTCGTAATCGTCGATTTGGATTGGCTTTAGGTCGAGGACAAGGTGTCGAAGAGGCTCAGGAAGAGATAGGTCAGGTGGTTGAAGGTTATAGAAATACCAAAGAGGTTTACATTTTAGCTAAGCGCCTAGGAGTAGAAATGCCAATTACTGAGCAAGTCTATCGTGTGCTTTATGAGGGGGGGACGCCTCGTGAAGCTGCAGAAACCTTGTTAGCTCGAGATAAAAAGTCTGAGACCCAAGATCAGGAATGAGCAAATCTTCAGTTTATGCTTCTGTGTATAGTAAAGATAAAAGGGTGCTAAAATAGCACCCTTTTTATGTCTGTTACACCTATGCAGGGAGTTTATGTATGGGCAGAACACGTTCCAATTTTAGAGTTATATTTAGCCAAGAGGTAATAAAGTGAAGCATCATGACGTCATTATAATCGGTGCAGGTGCCGCAGGTTTGATGTGCGCCGCTACAGCGGGTTACCGTGGGCGTGATGTGTTGGTGCTAGATGCGGCCAAACAGGCGGGGAAGAAGATCCTCATCAGTGGTGGTGGACGATGTAACTTTACTAATCGGAAGGTTGAGCCGGATAACTTCATCTGTGGCAATGGACATTTTGTAAAATCAGCTCTTGCGAGGTATTGCAGCAGTGATTTTATCCATTTGGTTGAGCGCCATGGTATCGAATACCACGAACGAGATCATGGCCAATTGTTCTGTAATGATTCAGCTAAAGAGATAGTCACCATGCTGTTGACCGAGTGTAATTGGGCCGATGCCAAGATCAAACTACGCACCGAGATTGGCAAAATCACTCGAGATAGTTCAGGACAATTTAAAATAGCCACTGACAAAGGTGCCTATCGCTGTGATTCGTTAGTGATAGCGACAGGTGGCTTATCCATGCCAAAGCTAGGTGCGAGCCCATTGGGTTATCATCTTGCCGAGCAATTTGGCTTGAAGGTGCTGCCGACTTATGCTGGTCTGGTGCCCTTTACTTGGCAACCACAACAGAAACAACTATTTGAGCCTCTGTCGGGGATAGCTATTCCTAGTACCATTACCGCAAAAGATGGTAGCCAGTTTAGTGAGGCCTTACTTTTCACACATCGTGGCTTATCTGGTCCAGCTATATTGCAGATTTCTAACTTCTGGAAGCCAGGAGAAACCATCAGTATTAACTTACTCCCTGGCATCGATGCCAGAGCCGCTATAGAGCAAGTGTTGGCTAATCATCCTAAGCAGAGCCTACGAAATACCTTGAACCACTGGTTACCCAAACGACTAGTGGAAGCTCTATTTGATGAAAGCCTACTCGACAAGGCTATAAATCAATTAATCCATAAAGAGTTGGAACAGCTTGCTGTGGATCTCGAGTCTTGGGAAATATTGATGAACGGCACTGAGGGTTACCGCACTGCGGAAGTAACGCTAGGGGGGATTGATACTGATGAGTTGTCATCAAAAACCATGCAATCTACGTCTGTACCCGGGCTTTTCTTTATCGGTGAGGTGATGGATGTTAGCGGCTGGTTAGGCGGCTTTAACTTCCAGTGGGCATGGTCATCAGGTGTTGCAGCCGGACAAGTGGTTTAAT
>JBAHZX010000031.1:0-6664 GCA_037132815.1 Shewanella sp. | reverse complement strand
AAACTTGGCGTCATCTGAACTTCTTTCAGCATCACTGTTATATCACTGCCAAGCTTCCTCGTATCAATTGCCCCGAGCATAAAGTGAAACAGGTGCATGTGCCCTGGGCGAGAAAAGGCAGTGGCTTCACCTTACTGTTTGAACAAGCCGCGCTGATCTTAGTTCGAGAGATGCCGGTGAATGCGGCTGCCAGGTTTATGAACGTTACCGACAAACGTTTGTGGCGC
Source organism: Shewanella sp. (assembly GCA_037132815.1). Lineage (GTDB taxonomy): Bacteria > Pseudomonadota > Gammaproteobacteria > Enterobacterales > Shewanellaceae > Shewanella. The sequence continues at coordinate 6,437 of JBAHZX010000031.1, read as the reverse complement.
GTGGTCCAGCATTATGTCGGTCAAGCTCTGACTAAACTAGACCTGTCGGCATTACAGGCTTTTGGCTTCGACGAGACGGCTTCAAAACGTGGGCATAACTATGTCACGGTATTTATTGATATGAACCGCAAAAATCTGCCCGTGATCTTTGCTACTCCAGGTAAAGGAAAGTAAAATGCAGTTGATTTTAAATACTTTATTAATAAATATGGCGGAGAGTCCGAAAATATTTTGGAAGTCGTCTGTGATATGTCTCCGGCCTTTTTGAGTGCGATTGAGGATGAGTTTTCCCAAGCAAATGTTACCGTTGACTGGTTCCATGTTGTTCAGCTGTTTACCCGCGCAGTAGACAAAGTTCGCAAGGAAGAGCGGAGACATTACGATATGCCAAAAGGGCTTCGCTGGGCGGTATTGAAAAAGGCTGATGGACCGATGACGGCTAAGCAAGAAGCCGCTTTAGTGGAATTAGATCAGTATGATTTTGATACTGTCAGAGCATGGCGAGTCAAAGAAAAACTTCGTTGGATCCGAGAAGCTAGAAGTCCACAGGCAGCACGATGGAGGATCTCAAACTTCATAAAGTTTACGTTGGCAGAGATCGGAGAGATCAATACCTTAGAGCCCGTTAGGAAAGCTTTGAGGACATTAGAAAAACACGCTGAGAGAATACTGCAGCGCTGGTCATCCACTTACACTAATGCCCGCATGGAAGGTCTGAATAGTCTGTTTCAGGCGGCTCGCGCTAGGGCGAGAGGATACAGGAATACCGGATCGTTCATCACCATGATTTACATGATCGCTAGCCCTGCTGCCGAGATCCTTAAATCCATATGAAACGTCAAAGAGCCATAAAGGTTATGACAGTGAAAAATTTAGAGATCATGTGAAAAAGAAAGGTGCAATTTCCGTCATTCCTCGCAGAAAAAACAGCAAGAAAGGGAATAAGGACATTGATTGGTGCTTATATAAGTATCGACATCTTGTTGAAAACGCCTTTGGTCTAATAAAGAATTTTCGAGCAATAGCAACGAAATACGACAAATTAGAGCAAAGTTATGAGAGTATGGTAGGCTTCCAATGCACTGTGATTAATTATTGAACACGAAAGATCAACAGCCCCTAGTATTTATCCGTTTAAACAGAAATCACTAATAAAAAAGGCCAGATAAATATCTGACCTTTTAATCTAATTATACCAAGCTGTTTAAGACAGGTTATTTTTTAGTCCAGCGATCCATCCAACCTAAAACATTGGCGTACCATTGTTCCAGATTATCAGGATTGAGGATCCAATGATTCTCTTCAGGGTAGATAAGTAACTCAGATGGAATGCCTTTTCTCTGCATGAAGGTAAATGCGGCAAGACCTTGGCCATAGGGTACACGGAAATCTTTCTCACCATGAATAATCAACATCGGTGTTTTCCAATTTTTCACGTAATTGACCGGATTAAACTTCTCATATAAGTCTTTGTTCTCATCGTATGTACCACCGAACTCATATTCTGGGAACCAGAGCTCTTCAGTCACATAATACATAGAACGCATATCAAAGAGCCCTGCGTGGTTAACCAGACAATTAAAACCATCACTCCAGTTACCCTGGATCCAGTTCATCATATAACCACCATATGAACCGCCGAGTGCACAGGTACGGCTTGAATCCAGCCATTTCTGTTGCTTAGTCACAGCCGCTAGGCCTTTTTGCAAGTCTTCTAATGGCTTACCACCCCAATCTTTAGATATAGAGTTAGTAAATTCCTGTCCATAACCTGTAGAACCATGAAAATCGATCATCACCACGCCATAACCAGCGCCGGCCCAAAGTTGAGCATTCCAGCGACTGCTGAAAGAGTTGCCGAATGAACCCTGTGGTCCGCCGTGAACCAGAAATGCAATAGGATACTTAGTGCCAGCCTTAAAATTAGATGGCTTAATCCAATAACCATAAACCTCTTCGTTGTTCCAGCCCTTAAAACTAAATTGTTCAAATTCACCGAATTTAATCTTGGCAAGTTTCTCGCTGTTGATATTGGTTAGTTGCTGCAAACCCTGACCATCGAGGTTAATAGAGTGAAGATCACCAGGCTGTACCAGACTCCTATGCTTGAAAATGATTTTATCAGATGTCACGCCAACGATACTGTTACTGCCTTCATTGAAAATGGTTTTTATATCACCAAATTGAGTATTCACTTTAAAAATAGTGACTTGCCCCATATCTTGTGCTGTGACATATAAGGTTCTATTATCTTTACCGAAAGTCAATGAACTCGCACTTCTGTCCCATAAAGGCGCAACTTCTTTCTCCTGGCCTGTCACTGTATCGCGTAGCATGATGCGGTATCTATCAGCTTCAAATCCAGGCATCTTCATGGCGAGATAAGCTAAATAACGGCCATCGGCAGAGTATGTAGGATGAGCATCCCACGCCTTATTAGACGCGGTGAGGTTAACCGCATCACCACCTGTTACCGGTACCTGCCAAAGATCATAATTAGTGATCCAAGCCTGATCCTTACTTGGTGTCTTGGTGCTATACACCACATACTTACCATTTGGGCTAAAGGTCACCTCTTCCATGCCCGAGAAAGGTTTTGCGGGTGTCTCAGTGTCTAGTCCAGCGGTGATATCCACGGCAGTGGTGATCTTGTTATCATTTAATGTTGCCACAAACAAATGACTACGTGAGTGATCACTCCAAGTATCCCAATGACGAACCATCAACTGCTTATATTCACGGCCTGTGGATTTACGTTCAGCTTCGGCGGTAAACTTATCTTCAGAGCACTTTAAATTTTGGCACTCTGGGAAAACACGCATGTTCAACACCACTTTCTTGCCGTCTTGGGAAAGTTTAAAGCCCTCAACATCCAGTGGTAGATCTGATACTTGTCGGGCTTCACCACCAGTCAAAGGTAACTCATAGAGTTGACTAGAACCATCACGTGAGGCCAAGAAGTAGATGGATAAATCGTCAGCCGCAAAAGCGACACTATGCTCAGTTCCCGCCGCAAATGTGAGCTGCTTCGGTTTCGAGCCGACTTGAGTCAAATCTCGGATATAGAGGTTAGAACTGGCTTCTCCTTCAGAATCAAATTTTTTGATGCCAAATACAATACTATTGCCATCTTTTGATAAGGCAGATGAATGTAATTTATTAATGTTAACGAGATCTTGAACCTTGAAAGGCTGTGGTAATGAGGCTTGAGCCGACATAGCGACACCAACGCCAGCCATAGCAATTATGATTGCAGTTTTTTTCATTGTTATTATCATCTTTTGTGATTTCAGTTTAATTAATTAGCATGTAGGACGAGTGTTTAGCGAATTAAGCTGCCCAACACTTACCTTACACTTAAAATTAGCCTGTGTTGTTATTAGTAAGCTTCCCTGCAGATATAAAAATTTAAACGTATCGAACCAAATATGAGAACAATACCCGTTCTACCTCAGTCATCTTTGACACCTACACTTTGAAGTAGATTAGGTAAGCATTCAAAAAACATAGCTTAGGAAGTGAACCTAAGCTACTGTTTATTACTATTATTAATAATAAATTTATTGCTTTGCGGATTATAGATTTATTTTCCATTGCGCCGGCCCAGTTTCGTGAACATTCACGCCCTCTGAATCAACCGCAACGGTGACTGGCATATCTTTAACATCGAACTCATAAATAGCTTCCATACCTAGGTCGGCAAAGGCGACCACACGAGACTTTTTAATGGCTTTAGCCACCAAATAAGCCGCTCCGCCGACGGCCATAAGGTACACCGCTTTATGCTTCTTGATGGATGCTACAGTGGCAGGGCCTCGCTCCGCCTTACCTATCATGCCCATTAGGCCCGTTTTTTCTAGCATTATATCGGTAAATTTATCCATACGGGTCGCTGTTGTAGGTCCTGCGGGTCCCACAACTTCACTGCCCACGGGATCAACTGGACCAACGTAATAAATGAACTTACCGGTAAAGTCGACGCCTTCTGGTAACCCTTTACCAGATTCGATAAGGGTTTGAATACGTTTATGAGCCGCATCTCGTCCTGTCAGCATCTTGCCGTTAAGGAGTAAAGTGTCGCCACTTTTCCACTCTTCAATCTCTGATTGAGTTACAGTATTTAGATTAATTCTGCGTGTATTCTCACCAACTTCACGGGTGATCACCGGCCAATCCTCAAGAGAAGGCGGCGTTAACTGAGCAGGTCCTGAACCATCGAGATGGAAATGTACATGGCGGGTTGCGGCGCAATTGGGGATCATTACCACTGGCTTTGAGGCTGCATGAGTAGGCATTGATTTAATTTTAACGTCCAACACTGTCGTCAAGCCACCTAAACCTTGGGCACCTATGCCCAGATTGTTTGCGCGCTTAAAGATATCGATGCGTAACTTTTCTTCCGTCGTCACGGCCCCTCTTTGTTGTAATTCGTGAATATCGATAGGATCCATCAAAGATTCTTTGGCTAAAACGGCGGCTTTTTCGGCAGTGCCACCTATCCCTATACCTAACATTCCTGGCGGACACCAGCCCGCGCCCATCGTTGGTAAGGTTTTTTCAACCCAAGCCGCTATGTCATCAGATGGGTTGAGCATAACCATCTTAGATTTATTTTCGGACCCACCGCCTTTAGCTGCAATAGCAACCTCGATGTGATTACCAGGTATCATGTCGATATGGACCACTGATGGTGTGTTATCTTTAGTATTTTTACGTAACCCTGCAGGATCTGAGACGATAGAGGCTCGCAGTGGATTGTCTGGGTTAAGATAGGCTCGTCTTACGCCTTCATCGACCATTTGCTGAATGGTCATATCTGTTTTATCCCACTTCACTGCCATACCAACCTTGACGAAACAGGTCACGATACCTGTGTCTTGACACAAAGGTCTCTTGCCTTCGGCAGACATGCGTGAGTTAATCAAAATTTGAGCGATCGCATCTTTTGCAGATTTGCTCTCTTCACGTTCATAGGCTTGCGTCATTGCATCAACGAAATCCTTAGGGTGATAGAAGGAGATATATTGCAGGGAATCGGCTACACTTTCGATGAGGTCTGCTTGTTTGATAACAATTTTTTCAGTCATAATCATTTCCTTAATACACAACATTAGGGACACTTTTCGGCCGTATTGCGCATCGATATTTATTTTTATTAATGCAAGCTAATAGATATGATACTCTTTCGCGACTTTTAGGGGAATATCGCATTTTAGATAAGGTGAGTTGATGAGTTTTTCGGCGCTGCAAGGGGTATCAATACTGCGTCTTGATTGGAAATATACCACCACAGAATTATTTTCATCATTATCAGATATCCCCTGGGCTATGTTACTCGACTCCGCCAATGCCGATCATTGTGATAGTCGCTTCGATATTATCTGTCTTGACCCCATTGCGACGCTCATCACTAAAGGGGAAAATACTGAGATAAGCCGATATCAAGATCATTGTGTAACCAGCACTAGCCTTAGCCTACTAAATCCATTCGATCTGGTTAAACAGGAATTGGCACATTATTTCCCAGTACAAAAATTAAGTGATCTTCCCTTCTCTGGTGGCGCGATGGGCAGCTTCAACTATGATTTGGGACGTAAGATAGAGAAAATCCCCGAAATAGCCGCTGACGATATCCCCCTCCCTATGATGAACATAGGCTTATATTTATGGGCATTAGTATTCGATCATCAAGATCAATTATGGTGCTTAGTACATTATGGTGACGAGAAAGCCGCAAAATTCAGTCTAACTTGGTTGCGAACTCTGCTAAAAATCAAATCTAGGAAAGCTGACTTTACTCTTGTAAGTGATTGGGAACCTCAGTTAACTAAAGCCGAATATGAAGATAAATTTGATATTATTCAAGAGTATATTCAAAGCGGAGATTGCTATCAAATAAACCTAACCCAAAGGTTTTCAGCCAAATATGTGGGTGATGAATGGCAAGCATATCTCAAACTCAGAGAGGCCAACCAATCTCCTTTCTCCTCCTTCATTCGTCTATCACACGCTACTTTACTGTCGATTTCACCCGAGCGTTTTATTCAGCTCAGAGGAGAAAATATCCAGACTAAACCCATTAAAGGCACAAGTCCGAGATACTCCTCATTGGCACAAGATCAAGAGTCAGCCTCCCAACTACTCAACTCAGAAAAAGACAGAGCTGAAAATTTGATGATAGTCGATTTGCTACGTAACGATTTGGGCAAGGTCGCTAAGCCTGGTTCGGTATCTGTGCCACAGCTATTTATGATTGAAAGCTTCCCTGCTATACATCATTTGGTTAGCACTGTTACCGCAAAATTATCCCCTCAATTTCAGGCGACGGACTTATTACAGGCTTGCTTTCCAGGCGGTTCGATCACTGGAGCTCCAAAAATTAGAGCCATGGAGATCATAGAAGAACTTGAACCCTCAAGAAGAAGCCTTTACTGTGG
>JBAHZX010000005.1:0-33336 GCA_037132815.1 Shewanella sp. | reverse complement strand
AAATCACTTTAAAACCCGCCCAATCTGAACGCCTGAGAGGGTCAGGTAGTGCGGATATAATCAGACTTACTTGCTGAGTTGCTGCATTATGTTGCAGTTGAGGTAATTGCTGAAATCATCTCCATTGTTTTGTAACATTTTAGGGAACATGGAGATGGGCGTGAGCCCTGGGAAGGTATTAACTTCATTGAGAAGAATTTTATTATCCTTGGTGAGGAAAAAATCAATTCGTGACAGATGACTGAGTTTCATTCCCTTAAATACTTTGACGGCATATTCACGGATTTTCAGACTCACACTTTCACTGATATCGGCAACCACCTTGGTTTCAGCTTGACTGTTCTTGGCGTACTTTTCATCGAAAGTATAAAAGGTATCTGTCGCACAGATGATCTCACCAGGCTGAGTCGCGATAATATTGCCATCTTTCTCATATACGGCCACTTCCAACTCTCTGGCCTCAATGGTTTTCTCGACAATGACATAGGGTGAATAGGTGAAAGCTTGCCTCAATGAATCAGTTAATTCTTCTTGGCTATCTACACGGTAGCAACCTACAGAAGAGCCTTGTGACGCGGCTTTGATGAATATCGATCCCCAAGAGGCTAAAGCCTGCTCGGCCTGAGTGATAGCATCATCATTAAAGTCATTGAGAAAAATATAAGGGGTATTGGGGATCCCAAGCGCTGAGAACCACATTTTGGCGGTGACCTTGTTGAAACAATTACGGCTCGTTTCTGAATCACAACCGAAATAGGGTAAGTTTATCAGCTCGAAATAGGACTGAATATCCCCTGTTTCTCCTGGATAACCGTGAATACAGGGAATGACGTAATCTACTGGCCAGGACACCTTACTAACATTATCGAAACGTACCTGTTTGCGATTGGTTAGTTCACAGAGTTCACCTTCTTCAGTTCGATAATGGCCTTGAGCATCAAGCTCGACTTTTAATACATTTATATGGGAGATTTTGGCCAGTGAGGTCTCAAAAAATTTAGCTGACATCAGTGAGATTGCGTGTTCATCCCCGCCGCCGCCACATATTAACAGTAGATTCGTTTGGCTCATTGTCTCTCCATAACCTGACAGTTTTATCAATTGCAGGCTCACTATGACGTTATGGCTATTTATTGCAACCACAGACGCTAAACTACTGCACTAAGTGGCGATTTTATATTCTTTATCTGTGTAAAGGTTACCACAGGTCTGTGTATTCGACTTTAGGTTTGAGCCTTGTTTTTTCTGGTAATCTCTTGGATCAGATGTTGGTAGCTAGTTTGAACGTTCAGATAGTCCACTGGTATGGGAATAAAATGGCCATTATGTTCCAGAACCAAAGAAGGAAAGCCTTGAATTGGAAGTGTTTTAACTTTGTTTATTTCTGTCATTAAGCGCTGGTTTATGGCCTCGCTATTGAGTTGTAGATCAAACTCTTGAGCGTTGATCCCTAATGATGCTGCGATTGATATTAGGGTGGTGAGATCCGATGGGTTCATGGCTTTGAGGTAATAGGCCTGCTGAATGCCATCAAGCATTGCCTGCTCAAGTCCCAGATCTCGTGCAATCAATGCGGCACGGCACGCTGGGTAGGTTGAACGCCTGGGTTGGCATTGGCGCCAAAAATCGAAATTAAACTCAGTGCCCAGTTGAGCTGCTATCTTATGCCAGCTCTGCTCAAGAAAGACTTTCATTGCATCGGGCATGGGCAGATCTGAGTCAGGGGCTAACCCGCCGAGACGATACTTGACCGTTATTCCTGACTCTTTTAGCGCAGCCCGCAGTTTATTCCAGGTAGGGGCATAGCCCCAGCACCAACTGCACATGGGGTCGTAAACATAGTAGACTACTGGTTTTCCGTGATTTGTGTTGTTTTGGCCTAGTTCCATAATCGCCTCGCAAGTCCAGATGATCTCTTAGTTGCCTGTAGGCTGGCCTGTTCGAAGATAGCTTGAGTACCTAAACAGGTAAAGTGATGTTTGGCCCGGGTGATGGCCGTATACACTAACTCTTTGGTGAGTAGCTGTTTCTGCGCCAGACTTGGCCAAAGAGGGAGTACCATGGCTACCTTGTTAAACTCACTGCCTTGACTCTTGTGTACCGTCATGGCAAAGCAGGTATCGTGGCTTGGCAACCGAGCTGGCAGTACCTTTAAAATACTGCCATCAGCCTGAATAAAGTGAGCCATCAAACGAGGGGGATTACCTGTCGTCTGTGGGGGAGTCCTATCGGCTAGAATAAGGCCAATATCACCGTTAAATAGGCCTAAGTTATAATCATTACTCTGTATGATGATGGGACGACCTGGATAGAATTCATGTTCTGGCGAGATTAGTTTGGCTTGCTTCAAGGCGTCTCTCACTCCCTGATTTATGCCATCAACGCCATATTCACCTGCCCGTATCGCACATAAAATACGGAACTCATTGTAACACTCTATGATATCTAAAGGATCTGCTTGCTTATTTTTAGTCATCTCTAGATAAGAGCGATAGTGGTTCACCGACCGGAGCAATAGCTGCTCAAGTCCGGTATTTCCAGTGCTTGTTTTCTGATGTTCAATCCAGTCCAGCTCATCGAATCCTGTTTGCCACACCTGCATGATGTGTGGCTTATCAGAGTTATTGACGGCATTGGCTAGCTGACCGATCCCCGCGTCGCCCTTAAATCTATGACTGTGGATTAACATGCATAAACTGTCACCTATGCCGGGAGATGGGCTGATAAACCCGTTTAAATCACACCCTGTTAGCTTAGATAAATGTTTGGCATAGGTAGCTGAATAACGCATTTGCCACTTTTCTGATTGACCCTTGTTTGTTTTAAGCCCTGCACAAATGTCGGCAAGTACAGCGCCAGCTTCGACGGAGGCCAGTTGATCTTGATCACCTAGCAAGATGAGTCTGGCATGGGAAGGCAGGGCTGACAGTAACTTGTGCATCATGGGCAGGTCTACCATGGAGGCTTCATCGACCACTAACAGGTCGAGCCTGAGAGGATTATCTTTATGGTGACGAAATTGAGATGAATTTGGGATCACGCCAAGCAGCCGATGCAGGGTAGAGGCTTCTTCGGGTATTCGGCTTAGACTATTGATATTAACATTGTCGAAATGGGGTGCTAGCTCAGCTTTCAATCGCACCTTAGAGGCTTTTATCGACTCACTGAGCCGAGCGGCCGCCTTGCCTGTTGGTGCTACTAATTTTATGGTTAACTCGGCTTCTTGAGTCATCAGATAGAGTAACTTTGTCACTGTGGTGGTTTTTCCCGTGCCCGGCCCTCCGGTGATCACCGCCAACCGTTGGGTGAATGCGGTTGCCGTGGCTATCTTCTGCCAGTCATATTGAAGTGAGTCTGTTTCTGCATTTTGGGGAAACAGTATGTTCAAGGTCTCCTGTGTCGAAGCAGGGAGTTGTTGGATCTCACCTCGGGCAAGGTGTTTAAGCTTGTCTGCTACTTGAGTTTCAAATTGATAATAACGCTGCAGATAAAGGCAGTCTTGACTCAACACCAGTGGTGTCGAGCTACTTGTCTGGGTGTCACTTTGGGGGATGCCGATGGCGCTGAATTGGCTCAGTAATGCCATGAGCTCAGCATGACTGCAAGTAATTGTGCATTGGGGGTCTTGCTCATTCATGGGATTATCCAACAAGATTTGATCTATGGGTAAACAAGTATTTTGCTGGGAAAGCTGGTGACTGAGCAGGGCACAAATGAGGAGAAATAGCTCATTGTGAGGTTCACTGTGCAGGTTAAGCTGCTGTTGGTGAAACTGAGCCAGTTCGATCGCAAAATGACGATCTAAGGGCGTTATAAGTCGCTCAGTTTCCCATATTTTTAGCAGGGTTTTTATAGGTAGCCTTGACTGGATCATCACTTAAGCTCCATCGGGTCATTATCTATTGCGGGTTTTACCACTTGTTTGTGTGCCATATCATTCATAAAGTGAGTTTGTTCAAGGTCAAATAGAGCATCTAGCGCCAAAATAAGCGCTTCAGGTGGTTTATCATAGAAAATCCCGGACATAGACGAGTTTACCGACATGCCACGCAAAAAGAGGTAATAACAACCACCAATGTGCTGTTTATAATCATAGTCGGTCATTCTTAAAGTTAAGTACCTATGCAGGGCTAAGGTATAGATGATGTATTGCAGGTCGTATCGATGGCTGCGAATTGCGCCTGCCATGGGTATGGAACCATAATGAGAAAAGTCATCCCCTAAATGGTTAGATTTGTAGTCTGCAATATAGAATTGTCCTTTATGCTCGAAGGTTAAATCGATAAATCCTTTCAGCATCCCCTTGAGTGATTCAAAATTAAGTCCTGCACTGTAACCATAATGTTCGAGCAGCCCATTGAGTTCATTAGCCTTAAGTTGGTTAATTGGCAGATAGAACTCCATTTCAACCAGCTTCTGACTCGGGATCAGCTGTGAGAGTGTTAATGATCCATCTTGGGTAAGGGGAGCGTTGAGAATATCGAGATACCAAGTAATAAGCATGCTAAGCCAAGACTCATCGATACCATATTTTTCCATGGCAGTAGGAAGATGAACTGGCAGTTCAGCTTCGGCCAAGGTGAAATCAATCAGCTCGAGCACTAAGTGCATAAAGCTACCAGCATTGGCACCCCGTTCGAAGGTGAACCGAGAAGGGCTTGGGTCAACCTCGTCTTTAATTACCTCAAGTTCAGGGAAAATTTCATCATCGGCGCCCGGTGCCACCCGTTCATGGGGAAGATCTTTAACTAAGCCCGAGTAACTACCCACACGCCATGGGGTATAGAGTATACGTTTAAGCTTCTTCGGCGTTAAGGTTGGTTTTTCATCGGTGACTTTTACCAAGGTCAGTGTTGAGACTTCATCTTGAACCTCACTGACACAAATAGCATCACTGATCAGAGTCTGGACCTGAGTGCAAATTCGAGAAAAATCACAGGCTTTATCATCTATCCCCAGTAGGTAGCCAATTCCGGTTTCATGGAGTTGACTGGTGATCCCCGCTTTTTTAGTGAAACGACTATGGTTGGCGATATAGAGATAGCATTGATAAACCGAGCGCGTTATAGCGACGTATAATAAGCGCAGATCTTCGGCTAAATTTTCCCGTTTATGGCGCTCCCATCCTTTATCTGTTTGTTCTATGTCCCAGATTAACTGGTTATTCTCATGGTAAAGCATGGGAGTTGGCCTACGGTGACTCCCCCGAGCCAAACTGGCAAAGGGGATGAAACAGATAGGATATTCAAGCCCTTTACTCTTATGTATGGTAACAATTTGCACCAGATTTTGTTCACTTGCTAGCCTGAGTTGTGCCTCTTCATTGGCATTGTTGGCGATAAGTGCTTGCTCGTACCAGTTAACTAGAGCGCTAATGCCATCAAGCTCTGTGGCTTTTTGTTGTAACAGTTCGGCTAAATGTCTGAAATCGGTCAGACGTCGCTCGCCATCTTCGCCTTGGAGTAAACGCTCGACTAGCTTAGTCTCATTGGCTAGACTGAGCAGGGCAGGCATGATCCCGCGTCTCTGCCAGTTTTGATGCAGGTTCTCAAATTGCTCGAGTAAGTCTTGTCTTATCATCTCATCTTGGTTGAATCCATGAATTGATGCAGCGCGATAACCCAGTAATGACGTCGCTAGAGCAGAGCGTAGCGCTCGTTCATCTTTAGGTGTGGCTAAGGCATACAGCACCAAAGCCAATTCACGGGCCTCTAAGGTCTTAAATACGCTGTCTCGACTTAAAAATACCGAACCAATTTGACGCTGAGATAATGACTGACGTATTACCGTCGCCTCATTTCTATCACGCACTAACACGGCAATATCTTGAGCTTTGAGCGCTTTACCACTGATGCAGCATTGGCCATTTTGTGATTCAGTCAGTAACCTTGTTATTTCAGCGGCGGCGTCCTCGGCCAAACGTTTTCTGGCGCTGGCTTTATTTAGCCCTTTTTCCGGCTTTTCACTCAGTAGCTTAATCTTAAGGGCTGATGTGTCCGCACTTTGTTCTACAAATATTTTATTATCGGCAAAAGAGGAAGGTTGCACCGATTCGAACGGTATGGCGTCACTAATAAAAGGGTTCGTTCGATTTTCAAACAGAGCGTTGACTGACAACACCATGTTACGGCTAGACCGGTAGTTGGTGCCTAGGCTATAGTGTTGCTTGGTTTGTTCTCTTGCCTGAATATAGGTATGAATATCGGCGCCCCTGAAGGCATAAATGGCCTGTTTCGGATCACCGATCATTAATAGGCTCAAATTTTTTGATATTTTATTATTACCGCTTTCTCTTTCAGTTTTTAAGCATGACTCTTGCTGATAAATACGGTTGAAAATGGCGAACTGTAGAGGGTCAGTATCTTGAAATTCATCGATAAGTGCTACAGGAAATCGTTTGGATATCAAATTTGCTAAGCTTTCACTCTGATCATCACTTCCAATTTTCGGGCGCAATGCTTGCTCTAGAGTGAGTAAAAGGTCATCTGGCGTCATCAAGTTACGTTCAGATTTTTGTAATATAAAACGCCTAGATATGCCGTCTCTGGCACAGTAAAGAAAACTCGGAACAAAATCTTTGATGAGTAAACACAGGTGTTCAATGTGATCCAATATTGGGGCTTGTTCGGGCGTAGGTAGTTGACCGTCTTTATTGAGTTTAATCGCGCTTAGCGAAAGATTCTGCAGCACCTTAATCGAGGGTAGGCTCAAACTGAACTTGCACCAGTTGTCCATGGTATCGAGCATGATGGCCAATTTAGGGTGACTATCAGACTTCTTACCAAAACGCACGCCATTGAGGGAGAGTGAATGCAGCAAGGTCTCAACGGCTTCACGCTCTCTAGGCCAAATTAGTTTGAGCCGACTCATACTCTGTGTGAGTGCGCTTTGGAGTTTTTTAAAGTCCTGTGGCTGTGGATGGGCATGAGCTTGACTCGCCCCGATCAGAGGTCTGAGCTGTTTAGACAGGGCATCAGGATCGGTAAACTTCTGCTGAATTATCTCGGCAAGATATCCCGGAAGCGGATAACAGTGCTCCCGCCAAAAATCACGCACAGCATGGTGCAAAAACTCACTGTCATCCAGAGTGAATTCTGATTCGAACAACAGGGATGACTCGAAAGCCATATCGACCAAAATTCGCTGACAAAATCCATGAATGGTAAAAATAGAGGCTTGATCCAGAGACTTGAGTGCCAGATCTAGACGTTTAAGGGCCAAGGGACGCGCTGACTCTGGCGTGGCATTATACAAAGAGACTAGCAGCTCATCACCCGTTTTTATGCCGATAAAATGGCGGTAGGCTAGTTGGATTTTGTTACGAATACGATCCCTAAGCTCGCCTGTGGCTGCATTGGTGAAGGTCACAACCAATATCTGCTCACAGGTGAGGGCTCTATCGATATCGTGACCTAATAACAGGCGCACATACAAGCCTGCTATGGTATAAGTTTTGCCTGTGCCTGCACTGGCTTCTATTAGACGACTGCCACCGAAGGGCAAGGTGAGGGTATCTAAGGGCTGAGACTGTTTATTTTCGAGTGCTGTGATCGCCAGATCCGTTGTTAAAGGAGTTGATGACATACTATGTTTCTCCTTGTGCAGTCATGATCCTGCCTTCGACGAAGCTGGCCAGTTCACCGAGCTTGCCCTTATGATACAGGCTAAGCATAGGGCTAAGTAGCGTGATAGCAATGTGTCCGAATTCATCTTCTGAAAAATCATCTGGAAAACTGAACAAGCGTTGATAGTGAGGCTCTATGGCTTCACCTAACTGACTCTGTTCATCAAGCCACAGATTCTGAGCTTCGAGTAATTTATCATAATGATCACCTTCGGCTTCAACATAGGCGAGTGCGGTTCTTGGCATAAACATCAAGGGGTGAGTTTGTCCCGATTGGAAATAAACCAACCACTGGCTCAACTGAGCCTTAGCTTGCAGCGGGGTTATGAAATTAAAAGCATGGAAATGACCAATATCTAACAAGTAGCTGATATGAGGCAGCTTGTTAATGTCTGCTTTTAGTCCCATGGCACAAATACACAGGTGCCTGATATAGACGCGGATAAGATCCCGACCGTTGGCGGTGCCAGGTCGGTAGTTCACCAGACCTTTGGTACAGAGATCATCAATTCGCCCCACTAAAATGATAGGCTCGCTCACGCCGTCGGCTTGGGTGAAAGCGACCTTCATATCCATGGAACTCTGATTATCACCTTGGAGATAGACTGTGCGGCCGATTAGAGGTTGAATGTCATGCAGGTATTGATTGAGTAAGAGATCATCGAAGGGCCGAAGTGGTAGCTCACCGCTTGCTTTTAATCGCTGTAGCAGTATCTCATCAGGGGCTTCGAGTTTCTGTGAGATTGCATTGTCTAGCAGTCGTGCTTGTAGTTTGTAACGCTGCAGAGGGTTGAGGCTAAATGGCTCATCATTATCGTCGGCTTGGATATTCAGGCTTAAATCGACTTTGAGGCTACGATTAAAGAAGTATTGGGCTGGGTTTCTAAAAAAACGTATAAGGGCTGACACTTCAAGTTCATTATCATCTAAGGCGGCTAGCTCACTAGTTTCAATGGCTTGGGTTATCTTGAAGCCGGTATCGATAAAGTGTTGATCTAAATTAATGTCATTGCCCTCGCTTATTTGGCTCGGACACCACTGTGCCGAGTAACTCCGCTTGATTTGATTATCTGAAGTATCTTCTATGTTCAAGTTGAGATAGAGGCGTTCATCGAAGGGCTGTAAGGGTTGTTCGATTAACAATTGCTGGTGGATGGCTTTCTCAATGGCGGGGATATCAGGCTTATTGTTAGGGCCTTGATTGAGTGCTTCTGCCTCAAACGCTTCTGGCAGATAACAGAGCTGACAATATTCCACTAACTCAGACACTAGCATTGAGGGTATACGCGCCGAATTATCGCGTTCGCTGTAGCCAATATAGCTAATGTATAGCTGTTCTCTGGCTGATAGGATCGCCTCTAAAAATAGGTATCTGTCATCTAACCTGCGGGAACGGTCACCTTTACGCGCTGCAAATTGAGCTACAAGATCAAAGCCAACAGGGTGCTGAACCCTAGGGTAGATGCCGTCATTCATGCCAACCAGACAAACCAGTTTAAAAGGAATGGAGCGCATGGGCATCAAGGTGCAAAAATTAACGCTACCGGCAAGATATCTCTGGCCAACACGGGATTCACTCAAGGTGCTACTGAACCAGTTGTGCAGTACTTGAGTGTTGAGCGGTGTGACTTGTCCAGCATCAAGGAGTTCAGTTTTTAACTTGTTTATTGCTTCGCGTATAGCTTGAAGTTGTACGCGTTCTTCATCGTCAACGTCATAAAAATCTTCGACAATATTAGCGAGTTGGATCATTCTATCTTCAATGGGACAGGTTTGCCCAAACAGGTGCTGATAGACATCTAATGTTTCAATAAAGTTGAGTAATTTACCAAGTGCCTGAGCAGATTGCCCTTCAATCCCAGTGACTAAGAGAGTGTCTAGGTAGAGCGGGGCATCGTCACTGAAGGCGTAGCCCAAGATCAGACGCTTGATACCAAAGGCCCAAGAATTTTTATCGAATGCAGGTAGTGACTGAGCGGTGCGACTGGTTTCATCCCGTCCCCAACGTACTCCAGCCTGCTCGAGCCAGTGGCGGATCAAGGTAAGGGCTTCGTTATCTAAGTCGAAGCGCCTGAGTACGGCTGGGACTTCTAAAATACCTAAAATATCGGTTAAACCAAAGCGACTTTGATTGATTGACAGAATATGCAAGAAACTGTTAATCAAAGGTGATTCCTGTGTCGCCCCTCTGTCTGCAATGGCGTAAGGGATATAATGCGCCCCGTGTTTCGCCGAAAATACGGCATCGATGTAAGGAGCATAAGCGGCAACATCGGGCAGCATGATCACAATATCTCTAGCTAGCAGTGGATTGTTGGGATCATTTGGAGTACGTGAGAGCATGTCGAGTAGGTGATCATGTAATGTTTCAATTTCCCGTAGTGGGCTGTGGCAGCTACGAAGGGTCAGAGAGTCGTCGGTTTTGACCAGAGTACGTCGTCCATCGAGAGTTAGATATAATGAGGCATCTGGACCTAAGCTTCTATCACGGGTACTGAGTTCGAGAATGTCATGTTGAATGCCGTTCAATAAATTATCAACACCAGGATCTTGGTAACACTCGAAATTAAAATCGGCGTGCTCTTCGGGAAGTTCAAGGATAAGATCCAATAACTCTCGACCCATCTTGCCGTTATTGGCCAGCAATGGATTACCAACCTCAAGCTTATCTTCCCAGTCTTGTTCAAGTTTTTGTTTATCGGCATATTCTAGCGCCATGCGGGCTCGTAAACGTGGATCGACGATATCTCCCCAGTAATGCTGACAAGGACTCAAGTTGAGCATGATCACATCGATGCGTTTGCCCAAATGATAGAGTACATCTAATGTCTGTGGCGCCATGGACGATATTCCGAACACGAACAAGCGTCTTGGCAGGCCCTCAAGTGAGGTATCAAGATTGTCTAGGGCATCAAACAAGGATTGGTGCAGGTTTGCCCTGTGGTATTGGCTCTTGCCCAAGTCTTGGTTATTAAATTTAATCAGGGCCCGCCATAATATCGGTTGCCAAGCCTGAGCTTGGGATAATTTTTCCCCTCGAGGTGGCAGTGTGAGTTCATTGGCCTCCCAGGCCGAAATCCAATCAGGGCGGTATACTAAATATTGATCGAATATATCGGCGATTTGGCCACACAACTGAAACAGTTTCAGTGGACTCTCATCGGCCTCAGTACCCGCTTTAAGATAGTTTTTAAGTGGGACAAACTCCTCAAGCTGTAATAATCTTGGCAATAGCTCCATCAATTTCCAAGTCATGGCCGATTTTGTGAAGGCATTTTCTTTGGGTACGTTGGGCAATAATATGTGGCAAAGTTGCCAAATAAAGCTCGATGGAAGGGGAAATTCTAGCGCCGCAGCTATCTTGTTTTTCTTGGCAATTTCCAGTCTAAGCCAGGTCGACATTCCTGGGCTTTGAACTAATATATGCTCAGGCATTAACACTGGCATGCCGGCAGTAGGGGTTTGTAGCTCTTTCGCTAATTGTGCTGAGAGGGCTTCCATTCGGTTTGATTGAACAAGATAGAGCATAAAGTTTCCTAGAAATAGTGCTTTGTACCTATCGGTATAACTTGTTAACGCTGTTGGTCGAGAAAGTTTAAATACATATTTATTAGTATTTAAACTTCAGTTCTTCGGACGAAAACAGTTCGGTTTTTTTGTTTTGTTTTATTTGATAGATGACTCGATAACTAAGCACTGCCTGCACATACCCCCGTGTTTCACTGAAGGGGATAGCTTCGATAAAGGCGACTACATCGAGTTTGCCATTGGTTTTATCTAACCACCGCTTAACTCTATAAGGGCCGGCATTATAAGCTGCTGTAGCAAGTACACGATTATTATTAAATTGCTTTAATAGGGAAGCATAGTAAGTACTGCCAAGGTGAATGTTAATTTCATTAATGTATAAGCTACGCCGACCTTTATACTTGACTCCAGCTCTTTTGGCTGTTTCTTCTGCAGTTGCAGGCATAAGCTGCATCAAGCCTCTGGCACCAACACCTGAGGTCGCATAAGGGTAAAAAGCACTTTCTCGTCTGGCTATCGCTCTGAGTTCATCGATATTAACCTTTTGTTTCTTACTTGCGGTTACAAAGGCTTGCTCGGCTGCGTAGGGGAAACGCAAGCTCATATCATTCCATAGTTTGCCTTGTATGCTGGCTTGAACACCGAGGTCATGCCAATTATTTTCCAATGCAAAAATGGCATACTCTTTTTGCATCGCTAAGCTGTGACGGCCCAACATAAGAACCCATTCCGATCTTGCATCAATTGTTTTATCAATGGCTAGTAGCTCAACGACTCGAGCCAAGCCACTATCGTCGTGAATTTTCTGTCTAAGGGCTTTCTCACTAATGCTGTCAACGTGTTCAAGTTGATATTCACTGTTGAGCTCGCTTGCTGCAACATAACCATAAAATCTTCTGCGTAGGCTTAAATCTTCTAACTTAACGATAGATTGTTTTTTAACATTTTCTGAGCTTGGAGTGGATGGAAACGAATTGATTTCATCAGCTCTGTACTGCCAATACTGCCATCTAGGTTTAGCTTTTATCTGTTCACTTAATAGGGGGAGATAAGTGACAAGGCTAGTGAAGTCTGCCTCTCTGATGGCCCACCTCAATCGTAACTCCACAAGTTCATCACTGTTTAGTCGCAATAACAGGCTATCGACAAATGGTTTTAACTGTTGTTCCTGCCTGATGATGGCGCGCTTGACAAAGTAATGGCCGAGTTTACGATCTTGCTCAGCACTAAATCTATCCATTTTTTGATAGCTTTTGTAAAGTTTAACGGCTTGGTTGAGATCTTTTCTTGCCAGTCTCTTTAATCCGGCAGCAACAATTTTACTATTAATGTTTGCTCGGCCCATAAATTTTTTGGTGTGTCTTAAACTACGGGGATCTGTATATACAGACTGAAGACGTTTAACTTCGGCCTTACTACCTGTAATTTTCTTAGACAGATAAGTCAGTAAACCGTGTTGATTAGCATTAAAGCTGAGAATTATGCGCGACCAAATCATCTCTTGAGTGCGCAAACCTGCTTTTTCCCAAGCTTGAAACAATGGGTCACACTCTTTAGGTCTCGATTTTCCATAGAGCCAGAGAGATTGAGCGCCTTTAAAAGCCGTCTCTGTTTCGCCGTCAGCAAACTTAGCTCGGTAGAAATAACACTGTAAAATAGTATTGTTGGGTCGGCTTGGACTGATTAATAAGAAGTCATCCCAATGTTGCTTGGAGCCGGATCTCATTAAGTAGCGATACCTCGCTGTGTTAAAAACGGGGGTATCTTTAAATTGATTGATCTCTGAAGCGGCTCTACTTCCCTTATGAGTCAGAATGTCATTGATACTGTAATGGAAGTCCAGATAAACGCTCAGAGGATAGTCATCGAGTTGTTTTCGCAACTTATTATAGCGGCTAAACTGCCTATTTTTTAGTGCTTTTCTTGCATCTAAATATGTTTGCTGATCGGCGGTATAATTACTGGCGTGAGCTAGATTAACAACCGAGCTGGCCATAAATGTCGACACTGTCAGGCCAGTATATAAAAACAAGGATTTTAAAATGCCATTAAACTGCTTATGCATTACGTTTTCCTTCAATATTCATTTTCATTAGGAGATCACTAATTGACTAATTCAATTTAGATCCTGATTCTGGGTGATCTGATAATGCGCTATCCAGTAGACGTTGGTCGATTTTTTTACTGGTATCTACGCCTAGCTGCTGCATCTGATGAGCCTGCCTGACTAAGTTGCCTTTGCCATTGGCGAGTTTACTCATGGCGCTGGCATAGCTTTTTTCTGCGCCTTCGATGGCTCTACCGAGTTTTTCCATATCTTCGATATAGCCACACAGTTTATCGTATATCTTTCCTGCTTGTTTGGCGATACGTTGTGCGTTTTGATTTTGATATTCATAGCGCCAAATGTTGTTAATTGTCCTTAACGCTACCAAAAGATTGGTTGGGCTGACAAGCATGATGTTCAGATCTAAAGCATAGTTTACTAAACTTGGATCATATTCCAGTGCGAGTAAAAATGCTGGCTCCAATGGGATAAACATGAGCACGTAATCTAGGCTGGTTAGCCCATGAAGTTTTTGATAATCTTTTTGGCTCAGCCCTTTTATGTGGTTCCGGATTGAGAGGACATGATCTTTGAGAGCTTGGGCTTTGATATTGTCATCATCGCTGTTGAAATAGCGCTCGTAGGCGACTAATGACATTTTTGCATCGACGACAACATCTTTATTCTCAGGCAGGTGAACGATGACATCAGGTTTAAAGCGTTTCCCATCATCATTTTTAAGATCTTTTTGCGTGTCAAATTCATGACCTTCTCGTAAGCCACTCTCTTGTAATACACGCTCTAGAATCACCTCTCCCCAATTACCTTGTTGTTTATTATCACCTTTGAGTGCCCGGGTTAAATTGATGGCGTCTTGACTCATCTGCTGGTTGAGTGCCTTGAGTGATTCCAACTGATGCTTAAATGCAATGCGCTCGGATTGCTCATTAGTATAAGATTCTTGAACTTGTTTTCTAAATCCTTCAAGTTGTTGTTTAAAAGGGGCTAATACTGCATCTAAATGTTGAGTGTTTTGGTTTTGCAATTTCTCACTTCGCTCTTCGAATATTTTGTGGGCAAGATTTTCAAACTGGATAGTCAAACGGACTTCTGCAGTTTCTAGCACAGAGACTTTATCTTCCATAGCTTGTTGTTGGGTATCAAATTTAACGGTCAAGGTGTGCTGCATGGCATTGGATTTTGATAAGGCCAGCTGAGTTTCAATCAATGTACGTTGAGTTTCTTGTAGTTTGTCTTCTAAATTAGGGAGGCGACTCGACTCTGCTTGAGCTTGTCCTAAAGCGCTGAGGTTTTGCTCAACTCTGGCATATAAAGTGTCTATCTGTGTCTCTTTATCCAATAATAAAGAATTACTGTGTCCAATTTTAGTTCGAATCTCATCGATTTCCTGTTGATATTGTTCGATAAGTTTAACTTTCACATCTTGCCATTTGTGTCGAGTCAGACGTTGGTTTAATAAGGCCCCAACAAGCAGAGAGAGAAAAGCCACCGCGCTTAATATGATAATTTCGGGGAATGTCAGAGGTAAATTGATTGGCATAAAAGATGGCCATTAAAGAATGAAGATAATAGACTCTCATGCAGGATAACTATCTTCAAGTGGCATTGTCGACTAACGAGTCTAACTGAATAACTCTTAATCGTATGTTGCTAAAATTATGAGGCCGCAGTAGATGGGGTCTTAGAAAAGATTTATTGTATGGATATTTAAGTATCAAATCACGGATAACCTTAAATGAGATTTGAGGATTATTGTTGTTTATTTTACCTGTCTAATGTTTAAGTATGATTTTTATTAGGCCAACAGAGGTTGCATCGATGAAGTTTACCAAAGGTATAAGACAAAGATCCCCATGGGATCTTAAAGATTCAGATGTAACTCCCGAAGCTGTGTTTAATGATCGTCGCCGAATTATTAAGGCTATGGGATTCGGTGCTTTAGGAGCGAGTATCCCTAGTCATGCTCAGGCTGGGATTTTTGACTTCTTTGGTGACAAGAAAACATCTCAATTTATAACCTCACCATTAACCTATACCTCAAATTTAAATTTTACTAGCAGTGGGGCGACAACGCCGTTCAATAAAATCACGACCCATAATAATTTTTATGAATTTGGTACCAGTAAACAGGACCCTTATAAGAATGCTCAAGGGCTTAATGTTGATCCATGGCAGTTAATCATTGAAGGAGAAGTTGAACGTCCATTGATATTAGATTTAAACGATTTAACTCACATAGTTGCCTTAGAGGAGCGAACCTATCGTCTTCGCTGCGTGGAAGCTTGGTCTATGGTGGTGCCTTGGGTAGGGTTTCCACTGGCTAGTATATTAAAAAAAGCCGGGGTGACCAGCAAAGCGACTCATGTCGCTTTCGAAACCTTGTTTGATCCCGAGCAGATGCCCGGTCAGAAGAGTCGACGTATGGGAGGCGGAATTCATTATCCTTATGTCGAAGGCTTAACTATTAATGAGGCGATGAACCCACTATCATTCATGGCCGTTGGCTTATATGGTAAAACCTTACCACCACAAAACGGCGCTCCTATCCGCTTAGTGGTGCCTTGGAAGTATGGATTTAAGAGTATCAAATCCATTGTTAGGATCCGAGTCATGGATAAACAGCCACCAACAAGCTGGAATCAACTGGTATCTAATGAATATGGTTTCTATGCCAATGTGAACCCCAAGGTTGATCATCCCCGTTGGTCTCAGGCTACCGAAAGGCGAATTGGAGAGGGAGGCCTGTTTTCTGCCAAACGAATAAACACTCAAATGTTTAATGGTTATGGGGAACAAGTGGCAAATTTGTACCAAGGATTAGATTTACAACGATATTTTTAGCCAAAAACGTCCTAATTGCAAAGAAAATAGTGGGATAAGCCCAGTAACACAGTTGGAGAAATAATGCGGTTAACTTCAAAACATCTTCTTTGGCTGAAAGTTGTCATACATCTGGTCTCATTACTGCCCATATTTTACCTGTTAACCTCAGTGCTGATGGGTGATGCAGGTGGAGACCCTGTGCAATACATTATTCATTATACTGGAGTTGGTGCCCTTAATACCTTAGTCATATTACTGATGATATCCCCTTTGGCTCGTCGCTTAAAACAAGGGATATTGATACAAACTCGCCGTCTAATCGGTCTCTATGTGTTTGCCTATGCCAGCTTACATATTCTGGCTTTTATCAGTTTAGACCTCTTGTTCGAATGGTCTCTTCTGTTTCAGGAGATCTTTAAGCGCCCCTATATCATAGTCGGGGTTGTGGCTTATCTGATTTTAATTGCCTTGTCCGTTACCTCTTTTATGATGATAAAGAAAAAAATGGGCAGACACTGGCAGAAACTACACAACTGGGTTTATTTCGTTGCTACTTTAGTGCCTATTCACTTCTACTGGTCGGTGAAGTCTGAAATAATTGAACCAGGAATATATATATTAATTATCAGTGCTTTATTGTTATTAAGGCTGTCTAATTTTAAAACGTTAACCAAGTTATTCAATCGATTCATATTAAAATCATGTATCTAGTTACCTGAATTTTATAGTTTGACTAAAAAATAATAAAACGGAGGAAAGCTAATTTATCACACTTTTAAATGTATCATAACTCGCACAACTTCATCATATGAAATATTAAACTGTCTGGAGAGGTTTATTACTTTGGTTTTATAGGTTCGAATGTTTTCTTGTTCAGTTATTTGATGCTTCTTCTTTGCAACCAAGTCTTCTATAGTATCTTGTAGTATGAGTAAACGACGTAAACTATAATCAAGGGAATCGATATATTTTGTCATTTGCTGTTTATTTCTAGTTTGAGATAAATCACTCGAGTGTTTTTTATCGAAGCCGTATTGATCTAAAGCTGCGATTGATATTTCTAAATCATTGTTATCAAACATTAAGGTTCACTTGTATCATGTAGGTAAATTTGATAGTAGAGGCTAAAGGTACCCGTAACTGTTAATTATAGACTTTTTATTCCAGAGATCAAAATATACAACTTTTTTATGGTTAACTTTAGGCTGAAAGCCACCTTGCTAAAAATAATGAGTGGCACAAACTAAGAGATGGTTAACGAGTGTAGCTGTTTAAAATCCGTTGATTGGATTGGATTGGATTGGATTAGATAGAAAAGAGAAGAACTCAGATCAAATTGAGTTCTTCTCAATTCGGTCGATTGTGGCCGATTCTTTTATTTTATGGAGAAATAAGATGAAGGATTTACTGCCAGATTTATTCGATTATTTTAATAATGAGTTGCTATTGTTAACGACTCAATACAAGCAATATGGCAAGCGAGCAATATTTTGGGGCGAGATTGTTACCATCAAATGTTTTGAAGATAACTCAAAAGTAAAAGAGGTCCTTAAAACCGAGGGTAAGGGTAAGGTACTCTTTGTCGATGGTGGAGCTTCGATTAACAGAGCTCTGCTCGGTGACTTAATCACCTTGTGTGCTGTTGAACATGGGTGGGAAGGTATTGTTATCAATGGTTGTGTCAGAGACGTAGGTGCATTGAAACTGATGGATATAGGTATTAAAGCCATCGCTTCTAACCCAATAAAAACACAAAAGAAAGGCGTAGGGGAAGTCAATTGTATGATTTCAATGGATAACATTAACATCATACCCGGTATGATGTTATATTCTGATGACAATGGCATCGGGATCTCTAATACCGAACTCGATCTCTCTCGCTTGTTATAATTTGTATCTTTGCTATTTGGATGGAACCTGTTATGAAAATTGTTAAATGGTTTTTTATTGTCTTATTTCTTATGTTCGCTAGTCTAGCCACCTATCTGACTCTTATTTTTGATCCAAATGATTTTAAACCTGAAATTGTCAATGTGGTAAAGAAGCAAACCGGACGTGATCTCATCATTACAAAAGATCTCACTTGGACATTTTTTCCAAGTATAGGTATCGAGCTTGGCGATATTACATTATCTAATCCTGAGGGCTTTGATAATGACTCTATGTTAAAGATAAACAGAATCGTTGCAGAAGTAGAACTTTTGCCTTTGTTTAGTAAACAAGTAAAGATTGCTAAATTAAATCTCGATGGCTTGGTCGTTAATTTGGAAACCCACAAAGATGGGCGCACCAGCTTTGATGGGTTACAGAGTTCAGCCACGGAAGATAAACCGGAGCAACTTACTGATACTACCGCGTCAGCGGGCAGTTTATCGAGTCTGGATATTGGTGGAGTCTTGATCACTAATACACAAATTCGAATTTCAGATAAACAAGCTGGGACCGAACAAGTGTTTAGCTTGGATAATTTAACCCTTGGGAAATTCTCTCTGGGGGAGTTTGCTACTCTCGAGTATAGATTCAGTGCTAAAATGGCTGATATGACACTAATGAGTCAGGGTAATGGCTCAATCAAAATTTCCCAAGAGTTGAACAAAATTCAAGTTAAAGATTTTCAGATAACAAACGTGATAACTGGTGAGGCTATCCCCAATAAGAAGTTAGATATCTCATTGTTAACCCAATTGGAAATCTTGTTAGAGTCCAAGCAAGTTCATCTTATCTTGGATGAATTAAATGCAGATGACATCCAGGCTAAAGGTAAATTGGATATCGCTTATGGTCATGAAGTGCCTCAAATCATTGCGACGTTAGATTTGGGTGACATAGATCTTGATAAACTATTACCACAAACAGAGCAAGTTGAAATAGCCAAGGAGACAAGTCTGCCAGCACCGAGTCAGACGGAACCGGATCTAAGTGCAATGAAGTCTTTGAACCTAACAATGGCGCTAACTGCGAAATCCATTAAGGCTTCAAATATGATGACCACTAATTGGGTCATGGATATGGCATTGAAGAATGGTATTCTTAATCTGAAGAAACTCAATGCCGATCTCTATGGCGGAAAACTTGCTGTTACTGCTAGTCTCGATGGTCGTCAAGCAATACCAAGTTACAGTTTTAAAAAATCGGTGACAGGAGTCGAGGTGAGAGAACTCTTGAAAGATGCCGCTGATGTGGATCTGTTGGCGGGAACAATTAATCTCAGTGTTACAGGCAAGGGTAGGAGCCTACTGGTTGATAATATCAAGAAGAATCTTGCCGCTAAAGGTAAGTTTGAGATTGCAGATGGTGCGTTGTACGGGGTGAATATTCCACAAATTATCAGAGAGGCTCAGGCAACACTCAGTGGTGATTCATCATCTTCAACTTCAGATGAAAAGAAAACGGATTTCACCTCATTAACTGGAACTTTTTCGGCTGTAAACGGTATCGTATCTAACCCTGATCTGTTGATGTCATCTCCTTTGATCAGGCTTTCTGGGGCTGGAACTGCCAATATAATCTCTGAAGCATTGGATTATCAATTAACCACTGCAGTGGTAGGTTCCCTTGAGGGACAGGGTGGCGGTGATAAAGATCTACTTTATGGTATTGAAATTCCTTTCTTAATCACTGGCACTCTAACGGAGCCAAAATTTGCTTTAGACACCGCTGGACTGTTTGACGCTAAATTGAAACAAGAAACAGAGAAAGTGAAAGATAAACTCAAAAATAGTCTTTTAGAGAAATTTGGTGGTTTTTAATGAATAAGCTCTTCTGTATTTTAGTTGGTATGGTCACTTTATCCGCCTGCTCTGAAGAGGTATCGGAACTGGCGACTCCAATTCAAGTTAACCAACAGCCCGAGGCTCAGAAACAGCCTACTACTAGTAATGATGAACCATCATCAAAACCTTTAGAGTCCTATCAACTGACTAAGGGGGGGGCTAGAAAGATGGAGAGTAAAATGGGTAGAGGTCTGTTATCTGGGCAGTTACAAATCTCACTTAAAACAGGTTTTGCTGTGTCACTCTTAATCAGTAACAATCAAAGTTATGCAGTGCCAATTCAATATCACTCGGGGATGACAGCAGATCTTCATTTACTGGACCCTCAAGGACATAAAATCTGGGCTTGGTCCGATACTATGATGTTTACTCAGGCGCTACGTAATGTGGTGATCCCCGCTGGTAAAGTGATTCCAGTGAGATTTACGTTGCCTAAAAAGGTGTTAGCTAAAGTTAAGGGGAAAGGCTATAGCCTAGTGGCAATTTATGCTGGGAATGCAACAGGATCTAGCCAGCCAGCAATGTCAGTTACACAAGTTTCTCTTGACTCACATCTCAATTAATTGATGTTGTCTGTGCGAGAAAGATTAAGGGAATACCCTTAATCTTTTATTGAATGGATGCCAAAGTGTGTTAGTGGTCATTGGTGATTTCAGTATTATTTTGTAAATTTATCTTTGAGTATTGCAATAGACATCGTTGCTGATAACCTTGTTCGATTGTGAGCTTAATTATATAGAAATATGACTAAAATTTTAAAACTACTTCATAACTGGTTTGGTTTTCTTATCAGTTTAATAATGTTGATTGTGTTAACTACAGGGATATATTTAGGCAGTGTTGATCTGCTTAAACGATTTGATAGTAAAGGTCAGGTTTACTCTGATTTATCTTATGAGCATAAAGCTGAAATCGCGGGTCATATTTTGGAAAAATATCCTCAGGCGGCGGGCGTTAAATTACCTACCGTGATGTTTCCCTATGTTGAGGCATATTCCAGACAAAAATCGACTTATCTCACCACTGAGCTTAAAGAGATAGGCACTCTAATTAAAAGTGATAATGAAGTTTGGCGTTTTATGTTTTTTTTCCATCGTAACTTTCAGATGGGTGATGTAGGCAAACATATCAATGCCATTAGTACCATTTTGGCCGCTGTAATTATGGTTATTGGCCTCTATCTTTGGTGGTTAATTCGTAAAGCTTTTAAATGGAAACATACTTTACCTAAGAACAGTAAAAATAGTGCACTGATAAAAAGTCATATCCAATTGGGGCTGATTTTTTCAATCCCATTGCTGATAATGGCAATGAGTGGTGCATATATCACTTATGGCACTAGAGGCAGTTCGTCATTAGATGAAAATCGACAAAAGCCCATACTTGCGGGTGCCAATGACTGGCAAGCGCAGATTTTGGCAGCGCAAAAGCTATGGCCTAAGTCTGAATTAGTTTCAGTGTCAAAACCACGTAAACCAGGTGATGTTGGTTATATCTACTCCCTGAACTTTAATGGTGACAATGTCTTAGGCTTGATGCAGGCTGATACAATAAAAGTAGATCTTCACTCAGGTCAGTTAGTTTCAGCTAAAACTTTCGCTGATAAAGAGCTTGCTCAACAAGTTAGATACAGTGCACGTTTTTTACATGATGGTGCTAGAATGCCTACTTGGTATTTACTCGTGCTAATTCTGAGTTCTGTTGTGGGTACTTTGATGGTGAGTTTTGCCTTAGTGACGTTCGTCCGAAATGAGTTTTTGAGTAAAAGAAGGATCAACATGGGGACGAGCTAGGTCTAGGATGCCGGACTTAGTCATAAAATAGTGCAGTAATTTTTCAGTTAAATACAACAAAATGCCGTCAGAAAAGAGTCTGACGGCATTTTTATTATTGATACTATTTAGTCGTGTAGCCATGCTTTTAGGTTTAGATTAAGTCTGACTAATGAGGTACTCATCGAAAGTGCCATGGAAGTTAACTAGCTTTTTGTCTTTCACATCTATGATGTGTGTTGCCAAGGACGAGACGAATTCACGATCATGGCTGACGAAAATTAGCGTACCTTCAAATTCTTTAAGGGCATTGTTTAAGGCTTCGATGGCTTCCATGTCCATGTGATTAGTTGGCTCATCCATTATGAGTACGTTGATGTCCTGCATCATCATCTTGCCAAATAATAGCCGGTTTTTCTCTCCACCTGAGCAGTTTTTTGCCTTCTTGTTGGCATCATCTTCGGTAAACAATAGACGACCTAACATGCCACGAACCATAAGATCGTTGTGCTTAGGTGTGCGCCACTGTGATATCCAGTCAAATAGTGATAGTTCATTATCAAAATCAGCGGTGCTATCTTGTGGACAGTAACCAATAGCGGCATTTTCTGACCACTTAATCACACCATGAATGTTTGTCAGTTCATTGACTAAGCAGCGAAGTAGGGTAGTTTTACCAACACCATTTTCACCGATAACGGCCAATTTTGCACCCGCTTCTAGGATTAACTCACCACCTTCAAATAAGGTTTCATCGTTAAAGCCATGCCCTAAATCTTCGATAATTAAGGCCTGGCGGTGCATCTTCTTGCTTTCATCAAAACGCAATGATGGTGTCATACGGCTCGAAGATTTCACTTCATCTAAGCTGATTTTATCAAGTTTTTTCGCGCGTGAGCTGGCTTGTTTGGCTTTAGATGCGTTAGCACCGAAGCGATTAACGAAGTCCTGTAGTTCGACCATCTCGGCACTCTTCTTAGCGTTACCAGCTAATAGTTGCTCTTGGATAAGACCTGATGCTTCGAGGAAATACTCGTAGTTACCAGGGTAAATTCGCAGTTCACCGTAATCAATATCAGCCATATGAGTACAGACCGAGTTAAGAAAGTGTCTGTCGTGAGATATGATAATCATGGTGCATTTACGTTGATTTAGCTCGTTCGCTAACCAAGAAATAGTATGAATATCCAAATTATTGGTTGGTTCATCGAGTAGCAAAATGTCTGGGTTAGCAAACAATGCTTGGGCCAGCAGTACTCTTAATTTCCAACCTGGGGCCACTTGCTGCATTAAACCAAAGTGAAAATCTTCTTCTATACCCGCTTCAAGCAAAATTTCACCGGCGCGAGATTCAGCGCTATAACCGTCCATCTCGGCAAATACACTCTCGAGTTCGGCAACCTTCATGCCATCATCTTCGGTCATTTCTGGCAGAGAGTAGATGCGGTCACGCTCTTGCTTCACTTGCCAAAGCTTAACATCACCCATAATCACAGTATCAATAACGCTATATTGCTCGAAAGCAAACTGATCTTGACTCAAAGTACCTACTTTAAGACCCGGTGTAATAGACACGTTGCCTGAGCTTGGAGTTAAATTGCCACTGAGAATTTTCATGAATGTGGACTTACCACAACCATTGGCGCCGATGAGGCCATAACGGTTGCCGTTCCCAAATTTTGCTGAAATATTTTCAAATAAAGGCTCAGCGCCAAATTGCATAGTGATGTTTGCGGTGGATATCAAAGAAATGTCCCTAGGTGTACCGGCAGGTTTTGAATTGACGCTATTTTAAAAAAGCAGGCCAAAATAATAACGTGCAATAGTAAGATTAAATTTAGGTCGCGAATTATACAGAGTTTATGTGAATTGAGCTAGCTAAGATCAAGTTAGATTAAGGAAGAGAGCTAGATACGTCGCTGTCTCGCAAGAAACTGGAGGTATCACGAAGTTTCGATCAATCTGTAGAACGGCCAGCCAGATTGGTCAGATGCTACTAATCATAAATTAACTAATGATGTTCAGGCTTGTAAATTAGAGTATTATTGCTGCTGTCGACTCATTCAAGCAAACGAAACAAGAGTTGATTTTGGATGAAGAGTAACTCTAGGACCATTGGACTAAAAATGAAATATGTTTGCCCCATCTGCAAAACCCCTTTGGTACTTCAACAGAATACCTGGTCCTGCTCCAATAATCATAGCTTTGATTGTGCTAAAGAGGGCTACGTCAACCTTTTGCCGGTACAGAACAAACACTCTAAAGATCCTGGCGATAATAAAGAAATGATGTTTGCCAGAAGGGAGTTTCTTAATAAAGGATACTATCGACCACTCAGTGACAGAGTCAATGCGCTTGCTATGCTCCATTGTCATGACGCTAAAATTGGCTTAGATGTAGGCTGTGGGGAAGGCTATTATAGTCACTACTTGTTTGATAGTTTGCCAGAGCTGGAGCTACAAGGGTTGGATATTTCGAAGTCAGCATTAAAATATGCGTCTAAGCGATACAAAAACATGAGTTTTTGTGTTGCCAGTGCATTTGAAATGCCATTTGAAAATGAACAGTTCGATCTTATGTTACGAATATATGCCCCCTCATTAGACGAGGAATTGAGACGAGTCATCAAACGGAACGGTACCTTAATTACGGTATCTGCTGGTAAGTACCATCATTTTGCACTGAAAGAACTCATTTATGATATCCCTAAATACCATATTTGTGAAAGTAGCTATATTGAGGGGTTCGAATTAGTTCACCGAGAAAACCTAGAAAGCAGACTTGAGTTGACCAATGAAGTGGATATCACTCATTTCCTTAATATGACGCCCTACAGCTGGAAGTTATCTCAGCAACAAAAAGCCAATATGATAAGCCAAGGCCTTAAATGTGAACTAGATTTTAAAATTGAAGTTCATAAAGCAATTTAAATTAAATTCAATGTGAATAAATGACAAACAATAAAGTGAAATTAACTAATATGTTGTTATTGCTTGTTGACATAGGCTGAGAATGATTTATAGTAAACCCAGCTTGAAGGTTGGGCTTATTTTTATGTATCAATTCGATCCGTTCGTCCTGTTAACATAAGTAATACCGGCATATTCCAGCTTTACTGCCGTTTTGGCTATATTTTTATTTAGTTACAGGATTTATATCATGTCTCAAGTTACTGGCGTTGTTAAGTGGTTCAACTCTGACAAAGGTTTTGGATTTATCGAACAAGAGTCTGGTCCAGATGTTTTTGTTCACTTCCGTGCGATTCAATCTGACGGTTTCAAAACTCTTGACGAAGGTCAGAAAGTTCAATTCACTGTGACTCAAGGTCAGAAAGGTCCACAAGCTGAAAACGTAACTATCGTTTAAGTTTGGACTTTCGATTAGCTTTTAGCTAATCAAAAATATTTAGTAAGAGCTGCGGTATACCGCGGCTCTTTTTTTTGCGTGAAATTAGTTAGGAAAAAAGCTGGTCCTCTAAAGTCCGGCCTTTGAGTATCGCCTTGTACTTCCAGTCATGATTGGCGAATACAGTAAATATCTGAACCTCAATGTCTTTTATTTCACTGGCAGCATAATGAATTAAAAATTCATTATCTTGTTTAAGAGTCACCGAATTGATTCCAACGAGATCCTCTACTCGTGAAATTAACGCCTGATTGTCGCACTCTTGCATTGAAATCGTAAGGTACTCATCGAGTAAGTTTTCCTGCATCGAAACAGATTGACCTAACTGTCCCTTATCTAAATAAATAACTTGATCACAGAGCTTTTCTAACTCATCTAAGTTATGTGAGCTAATGATGAAGGTAATTTTTGCTGAAAGGGTTTTAACCAGTTCACGGATCACCTTGGCATTGGCTGGATCGAGTCCTGCTGTGGGTTCATCTAATAGCACCAGCTGAGGCTCACCGATTAAGGCTTGAGCTATGGATGCCCGCTTGCTCATTCCATGGCTTAATGCCGTTGGTTTTTGCTCGACAACATCACTTAGCCCCACCAGAGACAGGACACGTAGCCCCTCAGCCTTAGCTTGACTTTGAGTCAATCCCTGTAGAGAGCCAAATAGGATAAATTGGCTGATAAGGTTCAGATTCGGGTCTAAACTGGCATCTTGAGGCAAGGAAGAGACTCTACCGAGTAGTTTTCTGCTACCGGGTTTTTCACCCATTATCGTCACTCGTCCATGACTGGGTAGTAGGTATCCACATAGTAGGCTAAACAGGGTCGTTTTACCCGCACCGTTCGGGCCGACAAGGGCAATTGGTGCCCCAGATGTCAGCTCGAGTGTGACCGAGTCCAGTGCAAGTTTACTGCCGTATGATTTACTGAGATTTTCACATTTAATCAGATTCATAGTGAACTCCTGATCATGTAACTTCTGCCTAAGAAAAGTAACATGGCTGCTTGAATAAGAGGTATTGGGGCATAAACCAGACTAGAGACCCCTTGAGTATTGATCATCATGCTTAACTGAGCACCGGGTAATATCCAACTTAGTAGTTCACTAACTGCGGGAAACTGACTATTGACGATAGCGCTAATAATCGCACTTATAGCCCAAAGTAAGATGGCGTAGATAGTGGCTTGTCTAGCGGAGTTGGCGTACAAGGAGAGTAGGGCCATCAAGGCCGTGTATGGAAGTAATATGATGAAAATATTAATAAATACCATCATGCCTGAGCCTATTGCTAGGAGTGAAAGACTTGAGTCTCGTGTTATTACCAGCAGGATCGTGGCCGATATTGTCAATATTAACAGCAAAGATTGAATCAACATACTGCCGATAAACCGGCCAAAAAACAAACTGTCTCGCCCAGTTCTTAAAATTATGAAACGAAAGCTGCCTCGGCTTTTATCTGAAGAAAATTGATCTGCGGAGACAAAAATACTGAACAAAGGAAAGAGAAACAAGGCAGCAATCCAAAATATTGCCATCTCTGCTACTTGCCACTGAAAGAGTTTATCGACCGAATACTCCCCAAATACACTAGTTACAAATTGTTTGAAATCTGGGCTCATGAGAATATCTGAAGCACTGCGAATTGGATAGAGTAAAATCAGCATCCACACGAGGGCGAAGGCGATGAGTGAGATCACACCTTTGGGGTTAAACAGTAATTTTTTTAATTCAAATCTTGCTAGTATGAGTGTATTACGCACTAAACCAGTATTTAAGTTAGGTTCCAAAATCATCCCTTTTATTGTTATTAAACACATATGTTCGCCAGATTTTTAATTAAGAAAATCTTGCAGTGCTTCTTTTAGTTTGGCGACTTCTAGCTCAAGTGTTACCACTCTTGCGATTAAATTAGCTGACTCAGATTCTGTGGGCGCTGATGTAACAACTCTTGCTGATGCTATATTCATATCCACTTGACTCGCTTGTAGCACCTCGTCTGAAAAAAGCCCTATAAAGCGTGAATCTCGTCTACCCGGTTCTCTGTCAAGTTGCTTGATTAATGGCGGGGCAGTTTCAGTTAATGAATTTAAGGTCTTATCGACTTCGCTGACATCATTGAAAAGGTGTAAACGACCACTTCTGCTCTTCAATTCACCTAGGGTTTGGGGGCCACGTAGCAGTAATAAACAAATTATAGCAAATTGAGCTGAGTTGAACTGTAGATCACTAAATTCGGTATTACAAAATCTATGCTTATATTTTACCACTCGCGAACCAAAACCTGTTTGATCTGTGACTAGTCTGCGTTGCATCAGGGCATCTATACTGGCTTTAGTCTCGACTTCCGTCATGGCCAGTACAGGCTCTCGGCTCGACTTCTGGTTACAGGCCATAGTCAGTGAATTAAGGGATAATGGATATTGATCTGGGGTGGTGATTTCTTTCTCAAGTAGACAACCGATAACTCGAGTTTCATGGAGCGTTAGATTCATTTCAGTAACTCATAAAAAAAGCATGACTTTGTTATAACAGAGTCACGCTTTTAATCAAAGAGTCTAGCTATAAGTTACTGGTTTTATGTACGATAACTAAACACTTTTTATAAACGGATACCAGACACTTCTAGTCTTCTACTATTTTAATGCCATCAGCTGAGATAGTGATTTGCTTATTTTTATACAGTCCACCGATGCTTCTCTTGAAGGCTTTTTTACTCATTGAGAGTTTGGCATAGATGGTTTCTGCATCGGTCTTATCATTGAGCGGCAAAAAACCATCCGCTTGTTTAAGTTTAAACATAATGGTGGTTGAATGTTTATCTAACTCGGATTTTATACCTTGTTGCAGTACGAGATCTATTTTGTCATCGCTGCGTACTTGCTTGATAAACCCCTTCAGTTTTTGGCCAAAGCTCAGGGTACGAAACACTTCATTTCTGAAGATCACCCCCCAGTGGCTATGGTTGATAATCGCTTTATAACCAAGGTCTGTGGTGCCTCCTATAATCAGGTTAACCGCTTCACCCTTATCATATGGAGGAGGCGTTCTGTCAAGAAACTTATCGACCTTAGCTGATGCCACGATGCGCTCATCTACATTACTGGTGTAGATATAAACTAAGTAGGATCGACCCTCTTCAATCTCTCTGTGCTGTTCTGCGAAGGGAAGTAGCAGATCTTTATCGAGCCCCCAGTCAAGGAAAGCACCATAAGGGCCAGTCGCGACAACTTGTAAATAGGCAAATTGACCCACTTCAGCCAGTGGTTTTTTGGTGGTAGCAATGACAACATCTTCTGAATCTAGGTAGAGAAAGACATCGACTTCATCACCGAGAACACACTCTTTGGGTGTGACCTTTCTTGGCAATAATACTTGCCCTAGCTCATGTGCATTGAGATAAACGCCAAAGTCGACTAACTTTATGACTTCGAGGGTGCAAGATTTTCCTATCTGTATCATGTGGATCTCTGCTTAAGGGCTGCTTCGATGCTGGATTATAGTAGAAAACTGAATAACAATCTGTAAGTGTTTCAATCTCCGTAGCTCATTTATTTAAAAAACTGATGCCGAGTGAGGATTTCTTTTAATCATGTTAATATTAACTGTTTTTTTTGCATTAGTTTTTAATATTTTATGCTTGCTATGACATCGTGTGGGGTGTTTAATTACGCTCCTATTTTAGGGGCTGGGAGTCGGTTTCATACTTGACTTCTGTGCTGATATTGCTTTTTTGATTTATTTTTTAGGTTTAACAATAATGACAGATTGGTCTATTAATGATGCCCGTACCGTGTATAACGTTAATTATTGGAGCCAGGGGCTCTATGGGATAAGTGATACTGGAGAGGTCACCGTTTCTCCCGATCAAACTAACCCCCAATTTACCATTGGCTTAAATGAACTTGCCCAAAACATGGTTAAATCTGGGGTTGCCCTTCCTGTGTTGGTTCGTTTTCCACAGATCTTACATCACAGGGTCAATAGTCTTTGTTATGCCTTTAACTTGGCTATTCAGAAGTATCAATATGAGTCAGATTATTTGCTAGTTTATCCGATTAAAGTGAACCAGCAACAAGCCGTAGTAGAAGAGATCCTCGCCAGCCAGAAATCGAAACAGGTGCCACAACTCGGGCTCGAAGCTGGGAGTAAGCCTGAATTGATGGCAGTTTTAGCGATGGCTCAAAAAGCCAGTTCTGTGATTATTTGTAATGGCTATAAAGATGTTGAGTATATCCGTCTCGCCCTGATAGGAGAGAAATTAGGCCATAAGGTTTATATTGTTTTGGAGAAGTTGTCAGAACTTAAAACCATACTCCAGCAAGCTAAAAACTTAGGGGTAACCCCCAGGTTGGGATTACGAGTCCGTCTTGCATTTCAAGGGAAAGGTAAGTGGCAGGCCAGTGGCGGAGAGAAATCAAAATTTGGGTTATCGGCGGCCCAAGTACTGACTGTGATTAAATCTCTAACAGATGAACAGATGTTAGACTCTTTACAACTACTGCATTTTCATCTGGGATCGCAAATTGCTAACATCAGAGACATAAGACAAGGAGTGAGTGAGGCCGGACGTTTCTATTGTGAGTTGCAAAAGCTTGGCACTAATGTCAAATGCTTCGATGTCGGGGGTGGTTTAGCAGTAGATTATGATGGCACTCGCAGTCAAAGTAGTCATTCGATGAATTATGGTTTGACCGAGTATGCCAACAATATTGTTAGCATATTGACCGATATCTGCAAAGAATATCATCAGCCTATGCCACAAATTATCTCAGAGTCTGGCCGATACCTCACGGCACATCATGCAGTACTGATCTCTGATGTGATCGGTACCGAAGCCTATAATGCCGAAGTCATTCAAGCTCCCAATGAAGACGCACCTCAATTACTGCACAATATGTGGCAGTCTTGGATCGAGGTAAGTGGACGTGCAGATCAACGGGCATTAATAGAAATTTATCATGATTGCCAGAGTGATTTGGCCGAGGCTCACACATTATTTTCCTTAGGCCAGTTGTCTCTTACGGAGCGGGCCTGGGCGGAGCAAATCAACTTAAGAGTGTGTCATGAGCTTCAAGGCATTTTGAGCACCAAATATCGTTTCCATCGTCCTATCATCGATGAGCTTAATGAAAAGTTAGCCGATAAGTTTTTTGTTAATTTTTCTCTGTTCCAGTCGCTTCCCGATGCATGGGGTATCGATCAGGTGTTTCCGGTATTGCCGTTATCAGGTTTGGATAAAAAGCCCGAGCGGCGTGCCGTGATGTTGGATATAACCTGTGATTCTGATGGTTCTATCGATCAATATGTTGACGGGCAGGGCATAGAAACCACCTTGCCAGTTCCAGCATGGAGTGCCAAGAGCCCCTATCTGATTGGTTTTTTCTTGGTGGGTGCGTATCAAGAAATTTTAGGCGATATGCATAACCTCTTCGGTGATACTAACTCCGCGGTGGTGCGAGTTGATGACAATGGCCTAACAGATATTGAGTCTGTTCTAGCGGGCGATACGGTCGCGGATGTCCTTAGGTATGTGAATTTAGACGCCGTTGCATTTATGCGTACCTACGAAGAGTTGGTTAACATGCATATCGAAGAATCTGAGCGAGCTAATATCCTTGAAGAGCTGCAGTTAGGCTTAGAGGGTTATACTTATCTAGAAGATTTCACTTAAATTACAGATTTTAACGATTACGGAGTTTGGCAGTGATACATGAGGTTAAGGTAGCCCTATATGGTATTTGAAGGTTCTGAAAAGATCATCGAGTTAGGTGTTCAACCTAACTCGCCTTCATTAAGGCATTTACCCTACACTTTCTGGCAGACTCTGGTTGCAGAGGCGGGTGCCGAAATTATCTCAGTGGTAAAAAATGAAGCGTGCGATGCTTATTTGCTCAGTGAATCCAGCCTGTTTGTGTGGGATGGACGGATCAGAATGTTGACTTGTGGCGCCACTCAGCTATCTAATGCATTGGTACTTTTTATCAAAAGGCTAGGGACTGAGTCGATTGCCTATGGCACTTATCAAAGAAAAAATGAGTATCTGTTGCAACCGCAGATTAGAAGTTTTGAGCAAGACCTTGCTTATATCGCTCAGACCATAGCAGGTAAGGGATACAGGATGGGTCATCTGAATAATCATCATCATTATCTATTTAGCACTAATGCTATCAATTCTTCAGATCTATCATTGACGGCGACTAAGCCTACAATTATTACCAAGCCTTTAGCCACTACAGAGCTACTGATGTATCACTTAAGGGGATCTTTGGCTGAGTACTTTCGCTCTCCCAATCAGACTGCGAAGGGGATCCGTGATGCCCTCGCTCTTAGTTGCCTGTTTAGTGATTTTGAACTTGATGACCATCTCTTTAGCCCATGTGGCTATTCACTTAATGGTATTAAAGAAGATAGATATTTTACTCTGCATATTACCCCACAGGCACAGAGTTCATATTGTAGTTTTGAGACAAATTTAACTGATAAGGAATTACCGCCTGAATTAATTGAGCATTTTTTATTAAAGTTACAGCCTGAGCGTTGGGATCTTATCTGCGTCAATCGACCATTACCGGTCGCTAAAAGTCAAAATAATAGCGGTATCAATTCTTATTCAATTACCACAGAAGGGGGCTATGATATTCATTTTAAGCATGTTGTTCAGTAAGGTGTATTGTTTTTTACTCAAGTTATATAAATATTTAGACCCGTTGGAGAATGTATGACCACCATGATAGATAAACCTGATTACTCTTTATATTCCAATGCCTTCGGTTATCTAAGACAACCCCTGAATTTTAACCCTATTGAATCTGATGCCGATGTAGTGATCTTAGGTTTACCTTTCGACATGGCCACAACAGGCCGCTCTGGCGGTCGCATGGGGCCAGGGGCTATCCGTCAAGCATCGATTCATTTAGCTTGGGAAGAGACACGTTGGCCATGGGATTTTAAACTCAAGGATTATCTTAATATCGTCGATGCAGGTGACCTCGTTTATGACTGTGGTGATTCGGCAGATTTCACCCGAAGAGTCGAAGACTTTGCAACGGCAATTCTCGATTCTGGCAAGGGTTTATTGAGTTTTGGTGGTGATCACTTTGTCACACTACCTCTCCTAAGAGCACATTTTAAAAAATACGGTAAGATGGCTCTGCTGCATTTCGATGCACATACTGATACTTACAGTCAGGGTAGTCAGTACGATCATGGCACCATGTTTTACCATGCACCTAAAGAGGGACTCATCTCAACCAAGCATTCTATTCAGGTGGGAATAAGAACCGAATATGATCGTAAGTCTCATGAGTTTCAGGTGATCGATGCAGCGACAGCCAATGATATGAAAGCTGACGATATAGTGGCACAGATCAAGGAGCGGGTTGGCAACATGCCCTTGTATGTGACATTCGATATCGATTGTCTAGACCCCGCATTCGCACCAGGTACCGGCACGCCTGTATGTGGTGGGTTAACCAGTGATAAAGCCATGAAGATTTTACGTGGCCTGCGCGGCATGAACCTGATTGGCATGGATGTGGTTGAAGTGGCTCCGGTCTATGATTCGGCGGAGATCACCGCTCTGGCAGGTGCGACAATTGGACTCGAGATGCTGCATCTATGGGCGGATAAAATAAAAACTCTCATAAAAAATAGCAACGATGACTTGTATAAGGAAGCCAAAAATGTCGAAACTGAGTGAGATCAGGCGTGAATATACCTTGGGTGGATTAAATGAAAAGGATCTTCCAAGCGATCCTATAGTCTTGTTCTCTAAATGGATGGAGCAGGCAAGGGACAGTGACTTACTTAGCGATCCCACTGCCATGGTCGTCGCCACAGTCGATGCCGATGGACAGCCATTTCAAAGAATCGTGCTGCTTAAACGTTTCGATACTGGTGGCTTTGTATTTTTTACCAATTTAGCCAGTAGAAAGTCCCAGCAAATTGCGGTTAATTCGAAAGTCAGTATCTTGTTTCCCTGGCATGCATTAGAGCGGCAGGTTGCGATAACTGGTGAAGCTCATGCACTATCGACAGCCGAAGTAATGAAATACTTCATCACCCGTCCTAAAGAGAGCCAAATCGCCGCTTGGGTGTCTAAGCAGTCCAGTAAAATATCAGCCCGACAGGTGTTAGAGAGTAAGTACGCAGAGATTAAAGCAAAATTTAGTAAAGGGGAGGTACCCTTGCCTAAGTTTTGGGGAGGCTATATTGTAAAGGCAAATAGCTTTGAGTTTTGGCAAGGGGGGTCGAGACGTCTTCATGACCGCTTTCTCTATGTCAAAAAAACAACAAGTTGGGATATCAGTAGGCTCGCACCATAAAGGCTCACACTAAGAAGACCGTAC
>JBAHZX010000154.1:0-16627 GCA_037132815.1 Shewanella sp. | reverse complement strand
CAGTGTGTCCTTTTTGTCGACCAAAGCCTTTGACTTCTAGAACGGTCATGCCAGTGATGCCTATCTCAGCGAGAGATTCACGAACATCATCCAGCTTAAATGGCTTAATTATCGCCTCGACCTTTTTCATCAAATGCTCCTTTATAAGATAATAAATTACTGATCAGTATTATTGCTCAAGTTTATCACGAGCTTGTAGTTCACTAAAGATAATCAATCAATTAATCCTATAGAAGTCACGGCTAATACATTTTAATCCCTGACTCTAACAGAGTTGACCGATAACCATCGTCTATCTCTGCCATTTTCTTTCATGCCTCCACAAATGTGTCAGTTTCAGTCTATGTTTATAGTTTAAATCACGACTAAAAGTGAGATTTACTATGGAAACGCCTGAAGCTAGTTTTTTTGAATGGCAACGTCATTTTGGTTCTGAAATTGATTGTTTAAACCACCTAAAGCACATCAGATGGCCTACTGGTTTTATTTGCCCTAGGTGCAATTGTGAACATAGTTTTTACTAAATGAAAGCTAACTCCGCTAGACGAACATAGTTAAGCCTTTGTTTAAATAGCAAAGGCTCCTTTAATGCCCTCTATCGCCATCTGTGTTCCTATAACAGCAAGAATAAGGCCCATCATTCTGGTGATGGCGCCGAGAGCTGCATTGCCTAAATAACTAACCAGTTTCCCACCCGAAATAAAGAAGCCATAAGTGATAAGGCATAGGACACCAAAAGCTCCTATAGTGATCAAAATATCCTCTATTCCTCCAGCCGCCGAAAAGCTCATGGCTGTGGCTATCGTTCCTGGTCCCGCTAAGATCGGCAACGCCAGTGGAGACACTGCAATACTTAACGCGGCTTCTCGTGTCTGGGCCTTATCAATCGCGTTTTTCTTACTCTCAGATAATTGATCACAATCTGGGTGATGCACACTGGAGTTATTTCCCTGTAACATGTGAAAACCAATCAAGAACACCAGTAATCCCCCGGTGATCCTAAATGCAGATAGCGATATCCCAAATAGTGTAAAAATATACTGACCAGCGAGTGAAAATAAAGTAATGATGAAAAAAGCCAATAGCAGGGACCGAAAAGCAATGGCTTTCGTGGTTTGCTCATCTTCTTCCGAAGTTAATCCTAAAAATATTGGCACATTTGCAATGGGATTCATAATGGCAAAAAAGCCCATAAATACCGTCCCCATATTCAACCAAATCCCATCCATATTTTGCCTTCCTTAAAGCAGAAATAAATGCATCTATTCTTGTAGTGGATTATATCTCGTCATATTTATATAAATAACATCAACAGAATATAATCACAAACATTAAAACACTCGTGATGAGCAAGCATTAATATCTGGAACCAAGCAATACGGGTTGATATAAGAAACTAAATATTGGGAAGAAACATGCAAGCAGATGGCTCTTTACCAAAAATAAAAACCGAGTCTACACTCGGCTTTTTATTATTAACTAAATCTAAGTATATGACTAATCCGCTTGCTTATATTCGGTATAAGCTTCACCTTGGGCCAACCAACTCGGAGCAGGTTTTCCCTTAAGATAATGGTCGAAATATTCCATCATGCGGATACTGTAATCAAGCTTATTGGGGTATTTCTTAAGATGATGTGGCTCATCCTCATATTGCAGAAATATCACATCTTTACCGGCACGGCGCATTGCTAGGTAGAGCTCGATACCTTGCTCCCAAGGCACTGCACCGTCTTTATCACCAAACATGATCATCATAGGTGTCTCGATGCGCTCAACATAAAAGACTGGCGAGTTCTCGATGTACTTCTGCGGGGCGCGCAACAAACTCTCGCCGATACGGCTCTGACCCGTTTCATACTGGAACTGACGCGCCAAACCACTACTGTGACGTATACCGCTGTATGCACTGGTCATATTAGAAACCGGGGCTCCAGTGACGGCAGCCTTGAAAATATGGGTCTGAGTAACGGCGAACGCGGTTTGATACCCCCCCCATGAATGGCCCTGAATACCTATAGCTTCGGGATCGCCAACACCCATTTCGATGATTTTTTGCACCCCAGATGTTAATGCCTGCACAGATGTTGCCCCAGGATAGCCAACTTCAAACCTGATATCAGGCAAAAAGATGGCATAGCCATTATCGGCAAACCAGGCAAAATTGGGTCTATGATTGATGTTCATTTGTGGGAAGGCATGTAATCTGTCACTCATAAAGCGATAGAAGTACACCAGCACAGGATAACGCTGCCCTTCGACATAATTAGTTGGCTTAATAAGTACTCCGTCCAGAGGCTGACCATCACCATTAGTCCAGTGAACTAACTCAGATTGTCCCCAGTTTAACTGACGTTTTTGCTTATCAAGGTCGGTTAACTTATTGGCTTTTTGTGGCGATAAATACTTGGCAGTATAAAGATCTGGAAACAGATCATAGCGCTCTTTGGAAAACACGATAGTTTGTGCATTCTTACTGCGTGTCAGCGTCTTTAGTTTATAATCCCCCTCCATCAGCGTTTTAACACCTGAGACACCTATGGTAGAAAGGTAATATCCGTCACCTTTACTTCTTTCGTTATAACCATGAAGTAACACCTGTTGATTGGTACCAAATATATCAGGATGACTGCTATCATCCACTAAGCCAGTTACCCTATATTGAATGCCCTGCATGCGTCCCTTGCCAGCGGTGAGATTAAATGCCTCACGGGACTTGGTATTGAACTGCCAGATATCGTACTTATCGTATACTAAGAAACCTGAATCATCGGTTAACCAAGGACCAAAACCATAACCGGGAGCATTAGATGGATAGTCATGATCTTCATTTGCAAATGACACCTTCATGTTTCTGGTCAGATTTATACGACTATCTTCAGAGATTTGATACAGGTAAACATGACCTTGCTGAAAGTAAGTCACATAACGCTCGTTTGGCGAAAGAATGGGCTTCTCGCGACTCGGCTGCTGCGTTAACACTAGGCTCTTACGTCCTGTGTTGAGATCGATCAGATAATAATCACGGTAGAATCCAGCCCAAGTGATCATCTTGCGATAGGGAATGTCAGAGCTTGCTAACACAAAGCGAGTCTGTTCTTCTAATTCTACATCGGGGACTGTTTCATCAGCAAGCTGTACTAAGTTATTACCATTAAGGTGCAAAACAGCAAGATATGTACGTTCAAGTTCTTTCTGGTATTGTTTGACCTCATTAGGTTTAATGCGCGCATCGTCACCATGCCATATTCGTAATTTCCGCTGACCCGTAACGATTGACTCATCGAACAAATCTGCTGTCTTCTCAATTTTAACCAGCTCAATCTGCTGACTCACTTGGGGCACACGTCCAAAGAGCAGACGTTGACTATCTTCGGAAAACCTCAACTGAGTATAACGATTAAGTTTCCATTTCTTAGATGTCGGCGCGGCTGTTACAACTGAGGTCTCTATATTAAACAGTGACAGCTCATATGCTCGTCCGTAGGGTGCTACATCTGCAGCACCATGGGTAAATGCAATATACTTTCCATCGTCAGTCAATGATACATGGCCAATTTGTTGATTATTATATTGGCGTACTATTTCTCTGGTATTGTCACTAAGCTTAAACAAGACCAACCGATGCGCCTTAGCTTCTGTATTATTACTCGCTACGATCAGATGCTTGCCACTCTTATCGAAATAATAGCTGGTGACATGAGCCACTTTCTGACGAGTGCCATTTTTCAGAACCACAAGTTCAAATGCTGAGCCCTTGTCAAACTTATCAACGTTAACGGCTTCACTCTTGTCTCCGCTAACCGACTCGTGTTTATCTTTCTTGTCTGACTTATCATCATCTGCTTCGAACCAGATAGCTAAATGACTAGCGGACTCGTTAAACTCAAACTGTTTAACTCGATCAAAGCGAGTCTCTTTACCCGATAGAGTATCAAGTAGCACCATGGCAGATTTAAGTTTTTCTTTCTCTTTTTTTGAGGCTTTCTCAAACTCAAGCAAGGGGGTTTTCACACTAAAAGCAACAAAGCG
This sequence comes from Shewanella sp., assembly GCA_037132815.1. Lineage (GTDB taxonomy): Bacteria > Pseudomonadota > Gammaproteobacteria > Enterobacterales > Shewanellaceae > Shewanella. Next base: position 12,595 of record JBAHZX010000154.1, on the reverse strand, counting down.
GCCATCAGCACTAACCTTAGGATTAGAGCCGCCATTGACACTAAATGTCTTGTTCGATGTTAAACTTCTCACCAAACCATGACTATTTCCTCGATCGGGAGCGACCTCAACAGCCAACATGGCTCCTGAATCAGCAATCACGGGAATCTTCAGTGATTCAAAATGCATGATGTCATTGGGTGTTATCGCCGCATGAGTTGCTGTTGCGGCATAAGTACCACAAGTAAGTAAACTCGTCGATAGGAATATAAAGGATGTAATTTGTAGTGACTTCAAGGTCTTCCTCTTTTTTATTATTGTACGAACAATTTTTAATTTTTTATTATAAATTTGATTAAAGATATTAGACTAAAGTAGTCTTTTTAAGACTTTAAGGATCAATCATCGTCATAAGCCATATTTAATACAAGTTATACTATATATAAAATGTGAGCTTACTCACTATTTCCTGTAAAATACATTGAAAATTGTTTAAAATACTTAATGTGAACCATAAAAAATAATTCCAAGTCTACCCCCTATTTGCATTGGGGTCAGACAGTAGCTGTAGTGACCAACCGTGGAAGGATTCTCCATGTCAAAAAGAATAATAACCGTGATCCCTGGTGATGGGATTGGACCTAGTATTATCGACGCAACAATTAAAATCCTCGATAAAGCAGGTTGTGATTTTGAATATGAATTTACTGATGCGGGTTTAACTGCACTAGAAAAATATGGGGAACTCCTTCCTCAACGCACTCTCGATATGATTGAGAAGAACAAAATTACCCTTAAAGGTCCGTTAACAACGCCGGTTGGTGAAGGTTTTACTTCAATAAATGTGACCTTGCGTAAGAAATTTGGTCTCTATGCTAACATCCGCCCAGTCGTGTCTTTTCAAGGAACACAAGCGCGTTATGAGAACATTGACATCATCACTGTACGTGAAAATACCGAGGGTATGTACTCGGGTCTAGGCCAGAGCATTTCTGAAGATGGATCGACAGCCGAAGCGACCAGTATCATCACTCGTAAGGGTGCCGAGCAAATAACAATATTTGCTTACGAACTAGCGCGTAAAGAAAATCGTCAGAAAGTGACCATCGTTCATAAAGCTAACATCATGAAGTCAACGTCGGGCCTGTTTCTGAAAGTTGCACGTGAAGTGAGCTTACGTTATCCAGACATCACCACCGACGAGATGATTGTCGACGCAACGTGTATGAAGCTGGTCATGAACCCGGAGATTTTCGACGTTATCGTTACCACTAACTTATTCGGTGACATTCTGTCAGATCTTTGTGCCGGCCTAGTTGGTGGATTAGGTATGGCACCGGGGGCTAACATAGGTAAAGATGCGGCTATTTTTGAGGCTGTACATGGTAGTGCACCAGATATTGCTGGTAAAAACTTAGCTAACCCAACCTCAGTGATCTTGGCTTCTATCCAGATGCTTGAATATCTAGGCATGGCAGACAAGGCTGAAAATATTCGTGCTGCTGTTACTGCAGTGATCGCCGAAGGCGACCGCACCACACGTGACTTAGGCGGTACTCATGGTACAACTGATTTCACTCAAGCTGTGATAGACCGTCTGTAAAAAGACTCAAGTTCCTAGGTTAGAACCTAGGAACTTATTTTTCTGGTACCTTCTATTTTTACCAACCTTTAGCTGGGTTTAATCTCAAGTGCACAGTCACCTCATCACGATCGTGATACAGATGTTTACAAGAAAGCTCAAAATCCTCGACTTCATTTTCTTTCAAAATCTCTGCCATAGTCTCAAGAATAATCGAAACATCTTTATATCGACTTTTCATCGGTAGTTTAAGATTGAAGATAGCTTCTTTAAACCAACCATTGATCGCCCAAGCTTCGATAAGCTCTGCTACCCGTGACGGCTTCTCAATCATGTCACACACCAGCCAGTAAATATTCTTTTTCGGCGGCTCGAAACGGAACCCATCAGCTTGGTAATGTTTAACTTGGCCGGTATCCATTAACGCTTGATCCATTGCCCCATTATCAACCGCTGCGACAAACATGCCACGACGCACCAATTGATAAGTCCAACCGCCTGGGCAAGCTCCCAAGTCAACCGAATTCATACCACTGCTCAAGCGTGTCTCATGTTCATCTTTAGGAATAAATTGGATAAAAGCTTCATCCAATTTTAATGTTGAACGACTAGGCGCTTCTGCTGCCATCTTAAGCCTAGGAATACCACCAAAATAGGGTGAGCTATTATTACTAAAAGAAAATCCAACATAAGCGGTTCCCGGAGCCACGAAACACACATGAATAATAGGACGTTTAGGGTTTTCTTTTTCGAGTAAGCTGCCAGCCTTCTTCAATTTTTGTCTTAGGGGTACAGTAAATTTACGACAGAAATTCGACAACTCTTTCGCTTCGTTAGTGTCTGGCGTCTCGACCCTTAATTCTCCCGCATAAGTGATTTTTGACAAAGCTTCTAGGATAGGCGAGATCCTATCTTGTTCAGGGAGTTTCTTCAGTAACTCGGCAGCCGCAAACATCTGTCTAGCAAAGATCAAAGAATCTAATTTGATCTTTTGCACTAAAATATCAGCGTCTCCGACCTTGAAGCACTGAAAAATCACGTAAGCATCATTCTTATTGGCCTTAACGAAACCACCAATGTTGAGCTTTGCGGCGCGGTGTTGTATCTCTGCAGCACAATCTTTCTCGTAGCCTGCACGACAAAACAAAAATAGGTTAATCATCTACAATCCTGAAACTAGCCAATACTGATTTACAATATTGGTTTTGCGAATACTAAGTCGGCGGAATATAAATCGACATGTGTAAACATAAATGGCGACTATATTATAATGGCCGCCATTCTACACTGTCTAAGTTATTCGGCCAACTCTGATACGATAATGGCTAGCCACAATAGGCCTTAACATAGAGTGGTTTAATTGTTGAGTTCAACGACTCTGTTACGCCACACTGCCAGTGCAATGAACAACCAACCCAAGAGTAGGCAGAAGCCCCCAATAGGCGTTATCGGTCCGGTCCATTTGGCACCCAGTATTGCATAGGCATAGAGAGAACCTGAGAACAGTACGGTGCCGGCCATAAACAAATAACCCGCCCAATCGATCAATCTAGACGGTAGCCAATGCCCCGCAAAAGCCACTACAATTAAGGCAAAGGTATGATAAAACTGGTATTCCACCCCTAAATTGAAGATAGCAATCATCTCTGGTGTAGCGATCTGTTTTAAGCCATGAGCACCAAAGGCACCGAAAGCCACCGACATAAAGCCGCTCAACGCTGCCAATAATAGAAACCCTTTACGCATCTAACCCCCTGATAAAATCTATACTATAAGAAATTGCAGCAGTAAGGTTAACCTCTTGAGTGGTACCTGACGACTTTCTTGGTTTAAAACTATGATCGCCATCAGTTAACCAATGTAATTTAGTTTTTCCCATCACAGACCAGCTCTCAACTTGTCCTTTCGCACCCAATTTATCTCTCTCCCCCTGAATAATACACAGAGGTGCCTGACACTCTTCAATGGGCGCAAGCCTTGGCTGGCCACCTTTAAGTGCAATAAAGGGGTAACCTAGACAGATAACAGCGGCAACTGGGGTATCTGCTGCAAGCATAGCCGCCATACGCCCCCCCATAGACTTCCCCATTAAGATAATGCGCTTAGGAGAGAACTCTTGTTTGATGGCTTCGATGTGGATATTAAAGTCTTTGATTATCTTTGGAGCCCGATCCGGTGGACGACGCTTACCGTCCGAAGCATTGGCTCGCATGTAGGGAAAATTGAATCTTAGTATACCTATGCCGTGTTTAGCACCTTCGTGCAAGAGTCCTTTCGCCATAACTTGCATAAACTCACTGTGCATATTCGCGCCAGCACCATGGGTAAAAATAATTAAGGTCTCATTGGCTTTCCCATAGAGAACACACTCACTCTCTAATAGGCCTTCTGTTTCTAAAGGGTCCTTAATCAAAAAATATTGACTCTCCATGGATTCACGCACTTGATTATCCTGGGAGTAGTTCACTGCGTGACTCCTCTTCAAACATATCTAACATCCACTCACGAAATGCCGCAATTTTACCAATTTCGGTATGATTTTGCTGGCAAACCAAATAATATGCATTTTTACTAACTAAAATTTCAGGGAAAGGGCACACTAACCTGCCAGCCTTTATATCTGGGCGAGCCAGTACACTGTAACCTAAGGCAACTCCTTGTCCATGAGTCGCAGCTTGCAATACTAACGAAGAATGACTAAATATCGGCCCTTGATTCACATTAATATCATTAATCCCACATTGTCTAAACCAAGCTTGCCAATCATGACGATTCATATCATGCAATAAAGTATGATATTTAAGATCACTTGGCTTATTTAGAGGCTTAGATTTATTTAATAAAAGAGGAGAGCAAACCGGGATCAACACCTCATTTTTGAGTTTATCAGCACGCAATCCCGCCCAGTTCCCCTGCCCATAAAAAATGGCGACATCGACATCATCAGATAACGCATCATCCTCATCATCAACAGCCTTTATCCTGACATCGATATCAGGATTTTTTTCGCTAAATTTAGCTAACCTTGGTACTAGCCATTGGATAGCAAAACTTGGTGGCATACTCACTGTGAGCGAGCCTATCGCGTTTCTTGCCAATAACCTGTTTGTCGCATCAGTAAGTTGAACGAAGATATCTTTAATATCGAGAAAATAGCCCTGACCCTCCTCAGTTAATAGTAAGGATCGGTTCTTTCGGCGAAACAATTGTAAGCTTAAAAACTCTTCTAAAGCCTTAATTTGATGACTCACAGCAGCTTGGGTCACAAACAATTCTTCAGCAGCGCGTGTAAAGCTGAGATGCCTAGCTGCGGCCTCAAATGCTTTTACCGCGTTCAATGGTGGTAAGCGTCTTGACATAGCGATCAGGATCTCGTTTTTGAGTTAGTTTTTCTAATCCATATTGTTACATATTATCGTTTGTAAAGAAACGCGTTTATGGTTAAATTCTGCGTTAATGAAATACGATAGTTAGGCAGCCTTTACGATATAACTGGGGAGTGTCTAACAACACCCATGACTCGCCTGGAGGCGTCTAAACATGATAAACCTTAAAACTGTTTTTGTACTCACTCTTCTCACTATCGCAACTAGCGTCAATGCCGACGAAATTGCGATAAACACCGTTAATCTTCACGCCACTATCGCCGCAGAACTTGCTAAGAGTATGGAGAAAATGCACAAAAATCTAACTGAAGACATGGACACTATACTTATTGCCTCTGAACAAGCATCTGAAAGTGCTGCAAATGAAACACAGTTAAACTAAACATAAACGGTTTACATTCTAAGCCTAAAAATCCGTATAGCATGATCAAAATCTGCTAATGCGGTTTTTTTGTGCCAGTTTTAGCACTCTCTATGATTTAGGCTATTTAATCGATAATACCGAAGAGATGCTCAACCTTAGTAAGTTAGAGAAAAAGTGTGAGTTGCATTAACTCACAGAGATAGATCTCGGCAGACTCATAATAAATTGAAGCCATCAAAAACGCAGCTATCTATTATGTATAAACTGCAAATTGTAAACTGTAAACTGAGTTTAAGGTGACAAATGCCTATCGATATAAGCCATGCACTCACTACCACTGCATAGTTGCACTTCTGCACTTTCGCAATAATTATGGACGATATACCTTCACATTGGCATAACCTTGCTCTTGAAGATAAAGCGCTTGCAGTTTACTCATGACACCACGGTCGCAATAAAGCAGATAAGTCTTATCCTTGCCTAAGTCCGCAAAACTTGTCGCGAGCTTAAAGAAAGGAATTGTTTTAACTTCGACCCCTATTACCTTAAGTGGATCTCGCTCCTCCTCTTCTGGCGATCTAACGTCTATGATCACTTCACTTGAATCAGCTGAATCTACGGTTTCTGTTTCCGTTATTTTAGCATCCACACTCTTTGCTATCTCGCGGATGTCAATGACCTTGGCGGCCTCGATAACGCGTTCAATAAGATCTTCTGAAAACTTCAGTTCTTCGGCTTCAATCTTGGCCAGTACAGCCTTCACTGTCGGTTTTTTCGAGATGACACCACAGTATTCTGGAATAGACTTGGCAAAATCCTCGGTGCCTATTTCACGACTGATATTAATAATATCTTGCTTATCCATGGCGATTAACGGACGAAGGATAAGTTGCTCTGTACAACGGTCGATGACATTTAAATTTGTCAAAGTTTGGCTGGATACTTGACCCATTGCTTCACCAGTAACCAGAGCTTGAATTCCCATCCTATTGGCAATTTTAGTGGCTGCTCGCATCATCATACGCTTAAGAATAACGCCCATTTGACCGTTATCGATTCGCTGCAAAATTTCAGTTACCACAGGATCGAATGGCACTGAGATAAACTTCACCTTGTGAGATTCACCGTATTTCTGCCACAGATGATAAGCCACTTGCTTAACCCCAATTTCATGTTGATCGCCCCCTAGGTTAAAGAAACAATAATGAGTTCTGGAACCACGCTTGATAAATTGATAACTAGAGACTCCGGAATCAAAACCACCGGAAATTAGCGAAAGCACATCCTCCTGAGTTGCTATAGGGAAACCGCCTAAGCCAGGAATACGCTTTACCACCAGATACAGGTTATCCCTGTCGATCTCTAAGTTAATTGTCATATCTGGGTTTTTGAGTTTAACCCCTTTAGCCTCTGTGAACTGGTTTAAGCCCCCCCCCACATAACGTTCAACTTCAATTGATTTAAAATCATGATTACCCACACGTTTAGCACGAACACAGAATGTCTTACCCACAAGATCATCCTTGTACAAGGCCAATGTCTGTTGGTAAATATCATCCATTGACTCGAATGTACTCTCATTGACCTGCAGAATATGAGCAATACCCGGAATACAGGCCAAACGTTCCCCAAATGCTTCAATCAAATCGGGCCTATCACTTGGTACCATCACCATGATTTTATCCCATTCACGCTTAACTTTAGCAGCCTCATCGACTTTCTTAAGTACGTTACGGATATTGGTTTCAAGCATTTTGGTAAAACGCATTCTTACCGGTTTGCTTTTCATCATGATTTCAGGGAACAATTTTACAATAAATTTCATTAGGGTTTCCGAGAGGGTAAAGCCATTAATATTATTGGACGGCATTATACCTATAAGCGAGCGAGATTACCTATCTTGAATTCATGCTAAAAAACGCTAATCAGCATGATTATATTCACACGTTCAACATGAAACTAACTTGCATATTGAAATGTAATGACAATCTGATTTTTATGATTCCGAATTTAATAGATAACAGATTTCATTGAACTCTTAGCCAGCCTCATACGCAAATTTAGCTTCAAATTCAATTTTTTATAAAAAAAGCTCAAGAATGCGTACTATTGCACAAATTTGCATCAGCCAGATTTGACCCTTGCCGCTGGCTGCGATACCTTATTACTCGCTAATTTGCTAGGGATCCATGCTGTGGCTAAAAAACCTGAAAACCTCACTTTTGAAGAATCTCTCACCGAGCTGGAATCTATAGTTTCAGATCTTGAACAGGGAGATGTGTCGCTAGACGATGCCCTAAAACAATTTGAGAGAGGTATAAAGCTAGTTCGTAATAGTCAAGGCAAGCTAGAACAAGCCCAACAACAAGTATCTATACTGATGCATGAAGATAAAGATACCTCCCTGACTCCTTTTGCCTCTGAAGGAAAATAAGTGTTAGCCGATACGATCATTCGATACCAGAAACGTGTCAATAGCCAATTAGAAAAGATCATTGATGCCCAGACTGTCACAGATCCTAAACTCATTGCCGCCATAAAACACGGCGCCTTGCTTGGCGGCAAGCGGATACGACCTTTCTTGGTTTACGCCATCGGCGATATGCTTAAAGTTCCACTAGAAAAGTTAGATTCATCTGCCGTTGCAATTGAATGTATACATGCATATTCTCTCATCCATGACGATCTTCCAGCCATGGATGATGACGCTCTTCGCCGCGGACAACCTACGGTTCATGTGGCCTTCAATGAGGCCACGGCAATTCTAGCTGGCGATGCACTGCAAGCCTTGGCCTTTGAAGTCATATGTGAGCCCATAAATGGGATAGAGCCACAGCAAAATCTAGCGATGGTACAAGCCTTAGCTAGGGCTTCAGGCTCTTCGGGTATGTGTGGCGGCCAAGCCATGGATCTGAGTGCCACAGATAAACAAATAGACTTAGCAACGCTCACCCAACTGCACAAATTAAAAACAGGAGCCCTAATACGCTGCGCCATCGAACTGCCCATAATGACAGCAAAAGTTTCCGATGAAGAACATACACTTTTAATGGAATTTGCCGATATCATAGGTTTAGCATTTCAGGTGCAAGACGATGTGCTCGATATTATCTCCAGTACCGATGAACTTGGAAAACCACAAGGTTCTGATTGTGAATCAAACAAAAGCACTTACCCTCGACTACTCGGACTGGCTGGCGCACAATCTACAGCCAAGAGTTTGATTGAGGATGCTCTATCAGCGCTGGCAAAATTACCATACAATAGTCAGCTAATTGCCGAATTCGCCCGTTACATCATAGCGCGAAGAGTTTAATAAAAGAGACCCTTTATCTCGATGAGTTTGGATATTTATCAATACCCTGTGCTTGCACAGGCTAATACCCCGGACGAGCTAAGAAAGCTCCCTCAAGCCCTGTTGCCACAATTGGCCGACGAGTTAAGAAGTTTCCTGCTTAAATCTGTAGGTAAATCAAGTGGCCACTTCGCATCAGGACTCGGTACGGTTGAGCTAACAGTGGCTATTCACTATGTCTATAATACACCTTTTGATCGTCTAGTCTGGGATGTTGGCCATCAGGCTTACCCTCATAAAATCTTGACCGGACGCCGTGACAGGATGCATACCATACGCCAAAAAGGGGGAATTCATCCCTTCCCTTGGCGTGAAGAAAGTGAGTTCGACACCTTTAGTGTCGGTCACTCGGGGACTTCTATCAGTGCAGCACTGGCTATGGCTGTTGCCGCAGAAAAAGAGCAAGCCGGACGCAAAGTAGTGTCTGTCATCGGTGATGGTGCTATGACGGGGGGAATAGTATTTGAAGCCATGAATCACGCTGGCGATCTTCATAACGATATGCTGGTCGTGCTTAACGACAATGAAATGTCAATCTCAGAAAATGTAGGCGCTCTCAATAATCACCTAGCTCAACTTATGTCTGGCCGATTGTACACTACGATTAGAGAAGGCAGTAAGAAGGTACTTGAAGGAATGCCTGTCATCAAAGAGATGGCAAAGCGCACCGAGGAGCACCTTAAGGGAATGGTTGTTCCCGGCACCATGTTTGAGGAACTCGGGTTCAACTATATCGGCCCAATCGATGGCCACGATGTCGATGCTCTGGTCGAAACAATGCGCAATATGCGTAATCTATCCGGGCCACAAATTTTACATATCATGACCAAAAAAGGTCGTGGTTATGAACCCGCAGAAAAGGATCCTATCGGCTGGCATGCCGTACCTAAGTTCGATCCATCAACATTCGAGAAGCCCACATCTAAGCCGACTAATCCAACGTTCTCTCAAGTGTTTGGGAAATGGCTCTGTGATATATCAGAAAAAGATGACAAGGTACTTGGTATCACCCCAGCGATGCGCGAAGGCTCTGGTATGGTTGAATTTTCTCAACGGTTCCCCAAGCAATATTTTGATGCTGCCATCGCAGAGCAGCATGCCGTGACTCTCGCAGCAGGCTTTGCCTGTGAAGGTCTCAAGCCCGTTGTTGCTATTTACTCAACTTTTTTACAACGAGGTTACGACCAGCTCATACATGATGTTGCACTGCAAAAACTTCCTGTGCTATTTGCCATAGATCGCGGTGGTATTGTCGGTGCTGATGGCCCAACACATCAGGGAGCCTTCGATTTAAGTTTTATGCGCACCGTACCCAACATGGTCATAATGGCGCCATCCGATGAAAATGAATGTCGTCAGATGCTCTACACCGGTTACTGCTATAGAGACGGTCCAACCGCTGTACGTTATCCTAGAGGAAGCGCTACCGGTGCGACACAAGTCGAAGAGATGACGACATTGCCTATCGGTAAAGGACAACTTATACGTCAAGGCACTAAAATTGCGATACTCAATTTTGGTACACTTTTAGATTGTTGCTTAATTGCCGCTGAATCTCTCGATGCCACTGTCGCCGACATGCGTTTTGTTAAGCCTTTGGATATTGAACTTATCAAGCAGCTTAGTGAAAGCCATGAACTGCTCGTCACAGTAGAAGAAAACGCCATTATGGGGGGAGCAGGCTCTGGGGTATTAGAGCAGCTTCAACGACTAAAATGCCCTATGCCAGTATTGCAAATAGGCCTACCTGACGAATTTATTAAACATGGCGAACAGAAAGAAATTTTGGCAGAACTTAGACTCGACAGTACGGGGATTCTTCAGCAGATAGAAGAATATTTAACATAACCTTTGAACTACCTCTGTAGAATAACTGTGACTAATTGAATACCCAATACAAAAAATGACTGTAATCACAGTCATTTTTGTATATGAATCCCAGCTTATATAGCCTAGGAACTAAGAGGCTGATATTAAGCTTGGGGATCTATCGAGTCCGCGCCTTGTGACACCATGACCATAGCAGGGCGTAATAGACGATCATTCAAGATGTAACCTTTCTGCATGACCATCATTACTGTGTTGGCAGGAAAATCAGGGCTAGGCTGCATACCGATTGCCTGATGGTGATCAGGATTGAAAGCTTCACCTTGTGGGTCTACCACTTTCAAACCAAACTTATCTACGGTAGAGACAAAATTCTTAAGGGTCAGTTCAACGCCCTCATAGATAGCTTTAGTCTCTTCGGCTTCTGCATCTGCTCCCTGAAGCGCACGCTCCATATTATCGATCACTGGCAGCAGCTCATTGGAAAACTTCTCAAGAGCAAACTTACGGGCTTTCTCAACATCTTGAGCGGCTCTGCGACGGATATTAGCTTCAGATGCAGCGGCGCGAGTGACTGAATCTTTCTGCTCCTCTACTTTGGCTTGAGACTCAGCTAATGCCTGTTCTAACTCTTCAATGCGGAAATTTGCTTGGGTTAGCTCATCCATCAAACTGGCTTCATCAGCGACAGTCTCAGCTTCATCAGCAGTCAGGATTTCACCTTCTACCACAGTATCGACTTGTTCCTGTTCCGCTTTACTCAATTCGTTGCTCATTGTAACTCCAGCTAAAATGCTTTGTTTCTGCATGCTCTGGGCATATACTCAATTAACTTGAACATGCTCGATCCCGCATACCAAGTTGTTTGAACATATTATGGGGATCAAATTACCGGATTCAAGCCCTAGCAGATAATTATGCCCAAAACATTTCAAACTATCGGTCTTATTGGTAAGCCGAACCATCATGGTACCCATTTAACTCTAAAACGCTTACAACACTGGCTGTCTATACAAGGCTTCGATATCTTGGTGGAAGAAAGAGTCTCCGCTGAGGTTGGTCCTCAATGTGAATCCGTCGATCTACTCGAATTAGGTGAACGATGTGACTTAGCCATCGTCGTTGGCGGTGATGGTAATATGTTAGGTGCCGCTCGAGTCCTCGCTAGATTCGACATAGGTGTTATCGGTGTCAACCGAGGTAATCTCGGATTTTTGACTGACCTTCCTCCTGACTCATTTGAGAACGCCTTGGCCGAAGTGCTCGATGGCAACTTTGAAACTGAATATCGTTTTTTACTCGAAGCCCAAGTTCATCGTCATGGTCATATGAAGTCCAGCAATACTGCCATAAACGAGGCGGTATTACATCCGGGTAAAGTCGTCCATATGATAGAGTTTGAAGTCTATATCGATGATATTTTCATGTACAGTCAACGCGCCGATGGTATGATTGTATCGACTCCAACAGGGTCCACAGCCTATTCACTATCTGCTGGAGGAGCCATACTGACACCTAATCTCGAAGCATTAATTTTAGTACCGATGTTTCCCCACACTCTCTCTTGCCGACCCATTGTGGTCGATGCTTGTAGCAAGATAAAGTTGGTTGTTTCACCCGACAATGGAGATAATTTAGAGGTAAGCTGTGATGGACACGTCACCCTCCCCGTGCTTCCCGGTGACGATATATTAATCAAGCGCAGTCATGAGCGACTCAGGCTGATACACCCCAAGGGCCATAACTACTTCCACGTGCTAAGAAGCAAGTTAGGCTGGGGAAGTAAACTTTTCTAGCCATTAGTAATCTGTTTTCTAGCCATTAGTAATCTGATTGATTAGAAACGAAGATCATGACATTCCCATGAGAACATCAAACTAACAACTAACAACTGATAACTGATAACTGATAACTGATAACTGATAACTGATAAAAAATAAACATTGAAGCCCAACACGATGTTAATTGTGAAGCTGTATTCGAGATCGAATTACAGTCGCTGTACTTTTCGACGTGAAGATTGGCCAACATTGATAGCTCAAGGGTCATGACTTTCTAAAACAATATAGTGCTGGCATATTAATGGACACAGGATATGAACT
>JBAHZX010000143.1:0-7651 GCA_037132815.1 Shewanella sp. | reverse complement strand
AGATTTAGCTGGGCCAATTTTTGCTATTCTAGGGGTGCAGTTTATTATTGCTATTTTAGTGAACTTATTTATCGTCTTTCCTGCCATGGGTAAAACCTACGATGCCGCTGTGGTTTGTTCTGGTTTTGGTGGGATTTCGTTGGGCTCAACGCCAACGGCAATGGCAAATATGTCTGCTGTCGCGCAGAAATATGGCTACTCAAAGCAAGCTTTTATTATTGTGCCTTTAGTGTGTGCATTTTTTATCGATTTAGTAAATGCAGTCATGATCCCTTTCTTCTTAAATCGCTTCGCTTAGTTTTCTCTTAAGAGCCGATATCAACAAAGGTTAATATTGGCTCAAGCTTATTTTAATATCATTATCTCTTGTTGTTTACTGGACGGATACCTTTGCTGTTATTTGATACTCATAACGACTCGGTTGTTGATTGAGTTTAGGACGGCCACTTTGTTTAGAAACGCCATCTTTGAGTATTTCGCTATCACTCATAGCAATAATTTTTCATGCCTATGTACATTACTCAGGTAGTGTAATTATAAGTCCAAAAAAAGCTTAAAATTAGACCGTTCAGCTGAGCGTAAGTCCATAAAACTAGATAATTACAGGGCTAAGTGTCATTCCGAACCATTTTTCAAGTTCTACCGGAGCTAACTACATAGGCATGAAAATTAATGAAACAGATACGAGCCTATCAGTCTTGAGACCCCTTATAATGCGCCCAATAGAGTGTCTTGTGGGAATCCCATGGGTAAAGTCTTTGTATTCTCTTAACCAATCAAGTTGAGCTTCCCCAAATAGTTTAATCGCTTTCCAGCCCTTAGCACCACAAAGCACAGCGGCTATTGTTAAGAAAATAATATCGGCTAATTCGTAATCTTTATTTGCGTCTACTCTGTGATCTACAATACGCTCAATATCTTGAAATAATGACATAAATTACTTGTATTGATTTTTGATACTAATCTGATCATTCAGCACCAATAAAGTTAAAAAATTCTTTATAATACCATGTTGTTTTTCATGAATGCACGATCCCACCCTGGAGAGCTGGGTGAACTATGTTATGAGCACCTTGACTATGCCAATTTACATTGATCCGGCTATATATTAAAAGTGCGCGCTACTGCTCTTTTAAAAAAAGAGCTGCAGGAGTATTCTAATATCAATAGCTATTAAGTAAAAAAACAAATACAAACAGGATGACCAGATGACACCAACCCTATTTAAAGTGCTATTTATTGCATTAGGAATTTTTCTTGCCTATAAGCTCATCTTTAGTGGTAAGAAGGGATTAACACTCTTTGAAATGCACTTTAAAGATGGCAGGTTAAGATCTCACAAGGGTAAAATTCCAGAGAAGTTTCAAAAAGATTGTCGAGCCTTAGCAAAGTCTAAAAAACTCACTTGCACTGTCAGATGTGAAAAATTAGCGGGTGCAATTAGACTCAACATTTCGGCCAATGTCAGCGATAGTATCACGCAGAGAATTAGGAACCTGTTCCCCTTCGAATACTATGATAAGAAGCAAGCTGACAATAGCCGTCAAGCGGGATAACACTCACTTTATTAGATCACTTAGACTTTAGCTTATTGGTGTCAGAGCCGACATGAATGTCGGCAATCTTTTCCATTCCCCACACGAGTAATATGCCTGCAATCAAGGCTGCTACGGCCCATAAAATGTGCGCTGCCTGCCCCGTGACTTGTTCAAAATGCATAGGTGAGAGGTTCTGCTCAAGCAGAGGTACCTGTTCACCGGCAGAGTTTTCACGCCAGGAAACCACCTCTTTCCAAGGCCAGATTTTACCCAAAGTTCCCAGCATCAAACCTGTTAAAAAAATAAGAGTCGCATCGTGAAATTTACGCAGCAGTGCTGACAGAATATGGCTGAATGTCAGCAAGCCGAAAATACATCCAGTTGCAAAAACCGCAAGCACAGCAATATTGAAATTTTTAGCCGCGGCGAGTACCGATGGATATAGGCCTAATAACAACAAGATGAAGCTGCCTGAGAGCCCCGGAAGTAACATGGCGCAGATGGCGATACTGCCACCTATGAATATATTAAGGTAGGTCATCTCCAATGAGATAGGATTGAGCATAGTGATGCTCCAAGCAAATAGAACGCCTAAGGCGAATAGCATAACTCGGGCCACAGAGAAACTTGTTACCTGCTTGAGCATATGCACCACAGAGATCAAAATCAGGCCGAAGAAAAAGGACCAAACGGGTATAGGATGATTAGTCAAAAGATAGGAGATCAACTTAGAGAAACAGAAAATACTGGTTAACATGCCACCGAAGACACACAGTAGAAAAGGCCCGTTGACATAGTGAAAAGCACCTTTAAGACCTTGTTGTCTCACCACCTTGATTATGTTTGGATTAATACGACGAATACTGTCTAGCAAAGTATCGAGAATACCAGTGATAAAAGCAATAGTTCCACCAGAAACGCCTGGGACAATATCCGCAGCGCCCATTGCCATTCCTTTGAGATAGGTAAGCAGATATTTCAATTTTCAGCCTTATATTCAGTTAAATGGAGTTAATAAATATGTAATACCTAGCGGTATAAAGGGATTATACGATTCATAATCTGCTAAAGGGAAATGAACTTTGTTTCATTTACGCTAAATCGGCTAACAGAAATGATATTAGCCTCCAAAGAGGCTTAATTTCCCTGCTCCAAACTAGTATCTAGAATGGTCCCTTATTTCGGTACCATCAAACCTCGGATCACCAACCTTAGACCCAATTATTGCGAATATTTGATCAAAAAACGTAATGCTGTGCATAACCACGTAAAAACGGTTCATGTTATCGCCATTTGTAATGGACTCGAGATGGCGATGGGCGTGATGGCTGAAGCATCAATTCCACATCATTTAAGATGGATCCCCAAAGGAATGAGTTTAGATTACACCGCTAAAGCCGGCAGTGATATTCGTTGCGTGGCTGGGGTAAAACCTGAGCAATGGGTAGAAGGAGATTTACAGGTTGCAGTTACTGGCTATGATGAAAATGACATCATAGTGGTTCAGGGACATATAAAGCTTTGGATCTCTGCTAAGCCACCAAAAATTAACCTGTAAACTCATTTCTTAAATCAAGATTATTTTTATATGCAATAAACAGTGTGTTCATTTTGATGTGTGCGCTGCTAATTTCAATCTTGGCAGCTTAGATAATATCATTACCTGTTTTCAACGATCACAATTAGCACCTCTATTTTGACAATCAAATAACGTACATAAAGTTTGACCTGTGCCGTAGAAGCCAATTATCATAAAAGGCATTCTAAATGCGTATTATTTATAATCATCGGGATCTTAGCCATGGAACAACATAACTATTTCGTTTTTGCGAGAGCCATCCATGTTATAGGAGTCGTGCTTTGGATCGGAGGAGTCGCATTTGTTACCACAGTACTTATTCCGTCTGTGAAGCAGCTTGCTTCTCCCGAAAAGCGACTTGAGCTATTTGAACAGTTGGAGAGTAAGTTTTCATTTCAAGCTAAGTTTGTCACCTTAGCCACTGGCGTCTCTGGTTATGTAATGCTGGATATTATCGATGGCTGGGATCGCTATCTGTACCTACAATTTTGGTGGATGCACCTAATGACGCTAGTCTGGGCTATATTCACCTTAGTTTTATTTGTGTTGGAGCCTTTATTTTTACATCAATGGTTCCATAAAAAAGCGGAGCAAGATAGCGAAAAAACCTTCGCCTTAGTGCATAGAATGCACATCTTCCTGCTGAGCCTAAGTCTCATTGCCGTAGCGGGTGCTGTCGCTGGCTCACATGGCTATTATATTTCTTAGTCGAAAAATTCCAGTCCGATAAAGAAAACTCGCAGATCCACAAGCTAGAAATTAAGTATTACTGATAATCTCAATCTGTTTCTAATCAGCTCTCAATGGTATAAAAAATATTTAAATACCGAGTCTAATTTACCTAGAGTAAGCGATTAGATATTATGTGTCACAGATACCACACTAACAGAATCAATATTATGAAAATGCTTTTAGCCGTTGTCGTCATTGCTGGCGTCATATTTTACTTCTTTACTTCGATGAACAACCAAAAAGTGTCCAAAGAAAATATTCAAATTGGCAATGATTTTTTGGCCAAAAACAAAAATGAGCAAGATGTGGTCGAAACACTATCGGGCCTTCAATATAAAGTCTTAAATAAGGGAGATGGCGAGATTCACCCTAAAGCCAGCGATACTGTTACAGTTCATTATCACGGTACTCTGATCGATGGCAGCGTATTCGATAGTTCAGTCGAACGTGGTGAACCTATCGCCTTTCCCCTTAATCGTGTGATCAAAGGTTGGACCGAAGGGGTGCAATTGATGGTAACAGGAGAAAAAGTCCGCTTCTTTATTCCAAGCACCCTTGCCTATGGCAACCGGAGCACAGGGAAAATAGCGGGTGGTTCGGTACTTATTTTCGATGTTGAGCTTATCAGCATAGATTAATCTGTTATTAACTTTATAAGCTTCATAAACGATAAGAGCTAAGTGAAGCATCATACTTCACTGGCCAAATTTAGCTGAGTATCGGTAACCTGTCAGGAAACCGATACTTGAGTGAATGAACACCGGAGTATTTATGCCTAAATCTATTGCCGCACGACTCGATGCGGTTCGCAATGAGATGGTCAAAGCCAACCTCGATGCTTTTATTATCCCCCGTGCCGATGAATATCTGGGCGAATATGTTCCCAAACGTAACGAGCGCATGCAGTGGATCAGTAATTTCACCGGTTCGGCTGGCATGATCATCATACTTAAGGATAGCGCGGCTATTTTTGTCGATGGTCGATACACTGTTCAGGTTAAGCTGCAGGTCGATGGGGAGTTATTTCAATACAAGAGCCTCACCGACACACCTCAAATTCAGTGGCTAGCCCAGACCTTAAGTGCCAATGCCCGTGTAGGGTATGATCCTCGCCTTCATCCATTGAGTTGGCAAAAATCAGCTGATAACCAGCTTGCTAAAGCACAAATGGCCTTAATTGCCGTCGATGAAAACCCTATCGATCTACATTGGCAAGACCGCCCGCTAGCCTCTAATGCTCCTGCTATTCTCTTCGACGAAAAGCTAGCGGGTATAAGCAGTCAGAAAAAACGGCAACAGATAGGCGCAGTTGTAGCTAAATCTGGTGCAGATACGGCTCTAATCACCTCACTAGACTCATTTTGCTGGTTACTGAATATCCGCGGTAATGATGTGCCTCGCCTGCCCGTTATTTTAGGCACAGCCCTATTAGCGGCTAATGGCGATATGACTTTGTTTACCGATATTAAAAAGCTCCCTGAGGGGACATCTGAACATGTGGGGACAGGAGTCAGTTTTAGAGCCGAAAATGAACTAGAAAATGCACTTAGACAACTTGCGGGAGTTAAGCTACTCGCCGATCCAAATTCGAGTAACGCTTGGTCTCAGCTAACCGCAGAGCGGGCGGGTGCAGTACTCATTCCAGGTTTTGATCCTGTGTCCTTAGCCAAAGCACAAAAAAATACCACTGAGCTTGCGGGCATGCGTGCCTGTCATATCCGTGACGGCGTGGCAGTCAGTCGCTTCTTAGCCTGGTTAGATAAAGAAGTCGCAGCCGAGCACTTCCATGACGAAGGCGTACTGGCAGACAAACTAGAGAGTTTCCGTTTAGAAGATAAGCTTTATAAAGAGCCAAGCTTCGATACTATTTCTGCTGTTGGGGCAAATGCTGCCATGTGTCATTACAATCACAATAATGACACGCCGGCGACCATGACCAATAACA
The DNA here is from genome assembly GCA_037132815.1 of Shewanella sp. Taxonomy (GTDB): domain Bacteria; phylum Pseudomonadota; class Gammaproteobacteria; order Enterobacterales; family Shewanellaceae; genus Shewanella. Next base: position 1,857 of record JBAHZX010000143.1, on the reverse strand, counting down.
GCATCTATTTAGTCGATTCTGGCGCTCAGTATTTAGATGGTACCACCGATGTCACTCGAACCATCGCCATCGGACAAGTCACTAGCGAACACAAAAAAATGGTCACCTTAGTACTTAAGGGCCATATCGCACTGGATCAGGCAAAGTTTCCTCGCGGCACCACAGGTCAACAACTTGATACTTTTGCCCGTCAACATCTATGGCAACATGGTTTTGACTACGATCACGGCACGGGACACGGTGTTGGGCACTTCCTTAGCGTACATGAAGGCCCACAGCGCATAGCTAAAAACAGCAATGATGTCGCCCTATTAGCTGGGATGGTGGTCTCTAATGAGCCTGGGTATTATCGTGCGGATGATTTTGGCATTCGCCTCGAGAACCTTATCGCTGTACGCCCTTGTGAAGCTTTGGTTAATGCCGAAAGAGAGATGTTTGAGTTTGAAGTATTAACACTGATCCCCATGGACTCTCGCCTCATAGATAAGTGCCTGTTAACTGAAACCGAACTCACGTGGTTTAATGACTATCATCAGCAAGTTTACAAGGCCCTTTCTCCTTTGATGCAAAGCAGTGATTTGACCTGGTTAAAAAATGCCACTAAGGCTATTTAGCATGGAAATATGGGGCTAGTTTATTTTGTCCCTTAGATTATTGAGTTTAAAAATGTTTATACAGCGTTACTGACCTTGGCCTGTCTGTTATAAGGAATAGGCCTGCTATTGCACTGCTGTCAAAGTCTCGGCTACATGGATGTAGCTGCTTAGGTTCAGCTTGGAGCAATGAACCTGTGGGCTAAATCACTTATACTTCCCTCTTAAATCACACATTTTGAAGTAGAATGGGAATCTACCTCAGGCATTATTGCCGCAACTTGTGATCAGTACCAGATAAGCAGGCTATTATCAGCACTCCTTACTCCATTGCTGTAAATCGATTTTAGTTTCTAGCTTTTAAGAATTATTAGCCTTATTAGCCAACTTAGTTAACACTCGGCTAGCCGCGACAAAACCAAAGGTGCCAGTAACAACCGTCACCGCACCGAAGCCTGAGGCGCAGTCCATACGCATGCTGCCATTAGCACTGGCTTTGCTTTTACAGACACTGCCATCAGTCTGAGGGTATACCAATTGCTCAGTGGAGAAGACGGCTTCGATACTAAATCGGCGCTGTAAGTTTTTAGAGAAATGATACTCACGCCTCAATAAGTTACGCACTTTAGCGAGTAGTGGATCTTGATATGTTTTGGCAAGATCAGTCACTTGAACTTGCGTCGGGTCAACTTGCCCCCCTGCCCCCCCCACAGTGACTAAGGGCAGCTTTTGTCGCTTGCACCAAGCTATCATTGCCGTTTTTGGTTTTACTGCATCAATGCAGTCGACAACATAATCTACAATATTTGTTTGATCGTCTTTGGCGTATTTCTTACCGATAAAATATTCATCAAGATTATTGATGGTGATAAAGTCTTCTACCTGATTAACCTTGCACTCAGGGTTAATCTGCGCAATACGTTGAGCCATGACTGCAACTTTAGAGCCACCTATGGTCTGTTTTAATGCATGGATTTGACGATTGGTGTTGGTTACGCAAATATCGTCAAGATCGATAAGCGTGATTTCACCTATGCCGCTCCTGGCCAAAGACTCGGCAACCCAAGTGCCAACCCCACCTATACCGACAACAGCAACATGTGATTGAGAAAAAAGCGTTAATGCTTTCTGACCGTATAGACGACCAATACCGGCAAATCGATTAAGATACGCTTCTGAAAGTATTTGATTTTCCAATAAAATCTCCAGATTAAAATAAATAGTAACAGGCAGGGCTGAACAGCATAATTCCTTACTAATCAAC